>CAYQCG010000022.1:0-11910 GCA_964415925.1 uncultured Puniceicoccaceae bacterium
TGGGATTCCAGAATCACGCCGGAGGAATAGCGGAGTGAAGCACGTAGATCTTCAGAGCCCGTGTCATTAATGAACTCGGAGGTGATCACCTCATTCTGCATCGGAATGTCCTGAATGGCAATATTCATCCGTGAGCCGGAGATCGAGTTAGCGGCGTAATAACCGCTGTCTTCAGATGTATCCACCGTAAAGGGATTCATCATGATAATATCATCATCCGCCATATCCATCTCGGTATCTTCAGAATCCTGAGCGAGCAGGGAGGCAGGCAATGATATGAGCCCGATACATGCAAAGATGATAAGGCGCAGTAGGGAGTTTTCTTTGATCTTCATTTTAGGGAAGTGATAAGAGATCACTGTAGGGGGGTTGAGGTTGTTGGACTTAGGAGATAAGGAATTGATCTAATAACTTATTGTATTACGCATAATCGCGCATAAAAAGTTCGGGTGTCAACATTTATTATGCGTAAATATGCAGTTTTTTATAAAATATTTAATAAACTAATATGTATATGCCTGTTTTATGATGTGTCAAATTGACAGGCCAGAAGTTCCACATTATTATATAATCATTTTATACAACTACTTATGTAAATAAACAATGACCTGTAAGTCATGAAATTATTTTCCCGAGGGTGTCACGGGGCACTGGTCAGTGACAATAAACATAAGCAGAAACTGCTACAAAAGTGGGAAATCAGGCGCCATTAAAACGTATCATGCACGATTTGATGAGGAATAAATTCAAGCCAGAACAAGTTATTCATGCTCTTTCATGAATTAACTGCCCTGATGTCCGTTATTCAGTTTGGTGGAGCAATATTGATCAGTCCTCCTTGAAGGTAACATGAATCCTGTTGATACGACCTGTACGCTGGTAGAGTTCGTGTGTTTCTTCTTTGCTCAGTTCGGTAGTGTCATGCCGGCTAAGAGAGCCATCACTGTAGGAGACAATGCATTTTGACGAAGTGCCCTTTTCAAATATGACAGGCACCTGGCAAAGGAGGAAAGCGAAGGACCCTTTGCGCAGTGGTATGACCGCATGGTGACCGCATAGATCGTAGAAATTGAAATCCGTGTCCGAAGTGAGGATCTCTTCATTCTCGAAAAGGGCAGGATCAAAAATGATACGTCCCTCCCGGTGGATCATACCGAGTTCACCGAAACGTGAGATGATATCCTCCTTGACCTGCCCGGTCATGCCTGGCTGCTGTGCACCGGCATGCTCCGGAGTATGGGAATAGGGGTCTGTCGGAAAAGCCCCGTAAAGTGCCGGATTTTTATTGATGCCAATCCCGTCGCGTGTCTCGCGGTAGTGGTTCCTGAGCCTTAAGAGGACCTGCTGATCCGCATTCTTTTCGAGGGCGCTGTAATAGTTTTCCTGAATGGCGAGAACCAGTTTTGAAACCATGTGCCAGTAGATACTGCCAAGCCCTTCGAAACCAAAGAACGTACCGGAGCGTCCGGTAAAGGCATGGTGGTTGAATGTGTGAATGAACAGGTCTTCGAGCTGAGCGGCCTCCTCATGGAGCAACTGGGCGTAAGACGCATCCAGTTGAATGAGGGATTCGCGCAGGTCACTAACGTTCCTGAAATCACCATTAAAGTGAAACCCTCCACGGATATCCCGTTTAATGATGGAATCATTTCCGTCGCTGAGCAGGCGCTGGAGCAACGGAGAACCGTTTACTTCCTGTTCCGGGACGTTATTCTTTTCGGTAAAGCGAGGCAGATCCCGGTTTGGATAGAGCGTGTAACTTTGCTGGTCTTCCCGATACATGCTACTGTTGCGGAGTGCATCAAGGACCTTCAGCGCATCTTCAGGCGAGAGGCAGCCCGAGCTGAGGACCGCGACCTGGCCCTCAAGCATTTCATAAAGGTGCTTTACCTGAAGCGAGTTTGCGGACTCAAGGACGATCAGGTTGTAGGAATGGTAGAGGCCATCATCACGCCGGTTGGCATCGATGGAAGCGTCAATGTAGCGGAGACAGAGACGGAAAAATTCCAGGCAAGCGGTTACCTTACACTGGACTTTCTCACGGCTCAGACCCTTTTCATAAACAGCCTCCCTGAAAGTCTCCCCTGCACTGCCTAAAGCATCGACAACAGCCTTGCGGTCTTCGCCGGAGACTGTCTCGTCGAGAATAGAGCTATGCCGGGCCAGGATATCGTGGATGCCTTCCAACATGCCTTTCACTTCTGGACTGAGAAGGAAAGCTTCTAGCTCAACGTTACTGAACCAATCTTCGAGGAATGAAAGGTATCGACGGAGGTAATAGAGGGTGACCATGGAGATACCGGAGCCGACAAGAGCGTTGTTGGCGTCATTCCACTCCGGTCGTTGTGTGTTCATCCAGATACCGCCATCCGGGATGAAGTTGGACATCTTGGACAATAGGGGTATGAGAAGCTTCTCGGCCAGTCCTGCGCGGCAGATGCCGACAGCATCATGGAGGCATTTCCCGTCTGTCCCGAGGCGGGAAACGCGCTCTGCAATGGTTTCAGCCATTTGCTCATCATAAACGATCGTGTCCTGGGGATCCTTCAGAAGGTCGTCATAACCACGGATTCTGTAGGGCACCTGGGCAAAGGTGAAGTAGTCAGCGTTCAGCCATGAATCGAGCTTACCGGGATGAAACTTGCGGGACCATTCGAGCAATTTGAGCAAGTATATAATCTGATGGTCGCCCCAGTAGCCGATGTTGGACCAAGGTTCGTCAGGGGCAGGCACCTCCCATTCATAGCCTTGCTTGGTTATCTTGTAGGGATTGTAGCCGTCAGCAGTGGTGGCATTGAGAAAGCGGCAAACCATGCTTTCGGTAAACTCAGGAAAGGACAAGGCCAGCGCCTCCCAGTTCTGGAAGATATCGCGCCAGTTCCCCTGGTATGAGAGCTTGTCCGTGCCGTCACAGTTTTGGAGGTCAATCGAGAAGGTATTCCAGGGTCGGCTGGGATCGCCGTGCCTGCGGCTGAATGTAAGGGGAAGATATTCCAGGCTGATGCGAATCAAGTCTTTGTCACCGGTGGAGAGAATTTTATCCAGCCATTTATGGAGCCTGGTTTTATCCTTTTCGCTCTTGAGGAAGGATTTGTTTCGCTCCCACGCATCCCGGTTAAAGTGATTGAGCGTCTTGCTGAAGTCCTGAAGGAGTATGTCATAGTCATGGAGAGGTATCCCGCCACGCATGATGTTGAACATGACATTCGATTGGTGACGCAGGGCTGCGAGCTTATTTTCACTGGCCTGCATGCCGTCCGCAGACGAGATGAGACGGAGCAATCTGCTGGCGCACTGCTGACAATCATCCAACAATTCTGCAGTTATATCCGCCCCTGAGTTAAGCCACTCCTGCAAAGCAACAATATCACAGCTATCCTGATTGATATCTCCCGCAATGGACCACTGTTGTTTGTCACCGGCCTCGAGAGTTATTTCCCTGGAAAGGAGATATGCCCCACGGCGGGCTCTCAAATCTGATTCGCCACGGATCTCACCACTAATTCTGAAAGCATAGTGTTGTGTTGAGGAGAGAAGATTAGTTGGCTTTTCGAGACCTTGATGGCATATAACGGAGGCTTTGAGGCCTTCGCTGGGTTCCGCCTTATCGGTGGGAATCGAACTCAGATAGTAGATGCCGATATTTCCGGGGACGAGCAGTTCGCTTTTCTTGTAGGCATCCGCCAGATTGCTCAAGCGTTTCTGGAACATTTCATCCACACCGTAAGGGAGTATATTCTGGATTCCGTCAAGCAGCTCTACCTTGCGGGTAACATTCTCGATGTTCCGCAATTCTGCCTTACGGATGAAGCCAAACCGATTCCCGAATGACCAACTGTAGGAGAAGGCCAATCCGATATCGTGGTTGATTTCCTCGAAAAGCACTTTGTTTCCAAGGCTGCTCTTGTAGATATTCCGGCTGAGGGAGTAAGGTTTAGTACCGCGATAAGAGAAGGGCTCCCAGACAAAGACTTCATCAATTTCCTTATAGCGTATAATCGTCTTGGAGCCGGCAGTTTCCGGGGTATCCATTAACTTATCAACCGTCTCGTAGGGGAAGAGTGCGTTGTCAGGATTCACCCTGCCGGCAGTCAAGGCCCCATTGCTGGCAATAAACATCCAGTGATCGTATGAGCTGACGAGGCTCATAAAGAACGGTGGCATCTGATGGAAATTCTCTATCCGGTAGAATATCTCACCATCAATTTCCACATATCCACCCCGGATATCCTTGTTCGCCGGTGCGGACTTACTCCGTGTAAGTTTCTCCGCCTTGTCGCTTGTTATCGTATCCATTTGACTTATTGTTTTAGAATTAAATTGTTACCGCGGCGCGTTGGTTGCACGCACAGCGGTGCCGCCTTGCAAGGGGCAAGACGATTCTAATACAACAAGTTATCTGACCTATTTCCTAACTCCTTTACTCGAAATCTTCTCCTTATGGACACCGTTCGTAGCTGTATTCCTGATGCGGGCAACGGTTTGACCGCGAACAAATTCGCCATCGACCTGGATATGCCTGCGAGGGGCCGTCGGGTGCTCAATGCGTCGAATCAGCTGATTGATGGCCGAGCGTCCCATCTCCTCGTAAGGGACACGGATCGTAGTGAGTTTTTTGTGGGCAGGCATCGTTTCGATTCCGTCAAACCCTGTGATTGAGCAGTCTGCAGGGACAGAGATGCCTAATTCGCTGAGGTCGTCCATCAATTGAAAGACCTGGTGGTCTGCGGGGCAAACCCATGCTGTAACCCCTTTCTCGAGGAGGTGGGCGACCTCTTTGGCCCCTTCCATGGGGGTGAGGCTTTTATCTTTGCCGATATTGATAATACGGTGTGGGTCGAAATCCATACCCATGTAGTAGAGGCCCTCCACATAACTGCCGAAGCGGCTATAAACCCACTCTGTGGGGACGGTATATTTCCAGGTAAAGAATCCTATCCTCTCGTGTCCGTTATCTTTTAGGTGTTGGAGCAATGTCTGGATACCGCCATCACGATCGACATCCACACTATCGACCAGCGTCTTGCGGTAATTTTCGACAATGGAGACACAGGCTGTCTTGGAGGAAAGACTGAAGACCGTCTTCTCTTCCATCGGATAAATCAGGACGGCCCCATTCCACTTTCCGTGCCGGATCTTCTTAACGAGAGAGTTATCATCGAGCTGGGAAGGATCCTGATAGACCACATCGAGAATAATATCTTCAACCGAAGCCCGGTCTGAAATGCCTTTGAGCATATACTGAAAAGTCTCAGCGGATTTATTATACTGCTTGGGCATGCCGATAATGACACCGATGGTGGTCTGCCCTTTTTCCCGAGCCGCCTTACGGATCCGCGGAAGTGATGGCCGGTAACCCATTCTGGCAGCGGCATCCAGGACCAGTGCTTTGGTTTCAGGATTGATGGAGGGATGATTTGAAAAGGTACGCGAAACCGTCGTCTGCGAGACGTTCAAGGTCTTGGCTATCAGTTGCTGGTTTACCTTTTGCATCTTGATTAAAAGTCGATGAGAGAAAATTGCGGCATCTACGTTAGTTTTTTAAAATCGTTCGGTTATGACTGCATGACAAGATTTTTATGCGTAAATTATTCACTATTGCGATTAATTAAGTCCTTCTCAATTTCAGCTACTTTAGTATCAGTCAGCGGGTAAAAATAGAGGATCACTGCACTGGTGACGGCAAAAGAGCCAGGTATTAGGGTAAATAACAGACGGATGCCAAGGAGTGAGTTCTCTGTCTGCTCCATGTTGGCGACGAAACCGAAGAGAGAGAGCAACCAACCTGCCATAGCGACACCAACAGCGAGCCCCATTTTCTGGGCAAACTGGACAGCGGAAAATGCGAGGGCGGTGGTGCGGCGTCTGTATTTCCACTCACCGTAGTCAACGCTGTCGGCCATCATGGCCCAGACCAGAGCGGGCGTTGGCCCAATAATGTAGGTACCCAGAGCGTTCACGGCTACCATGAGCCAGTATTGTTCCTTTGGGATGAAATAGAGGAGGACCATTGAGGCGGCGTTGAGCAGGGTCAGCGCGATCATCAAAGTCCGCTTGTCAAAACGGGAATTGAAGAACTTGGTGGAAGCCACTCCGGCAATCATGGCAAGCGTCCCGGTGGTCAGGAAAACGGATGTTTTATCAAAGAACCAGATAAAGGACGTATTGTCGTCCCCGACGACATATTTGAAGAAGTAGACCGTGGCACCCTGGCGCAATGCAACGTTGGCAAGAATGAAAATGGCCGAAGTAAACATTATCAGCCAGGGCAGATTCTGTTTGAACAGGCAAGCCAGGTCTCCCTTGATATCCTTTTTCTGATCGCGGGGAGGGCTGACACGCTCTTTAGTAGTGGCAAAAGTAATCCAGAACAGGAAAATTGAAACTACTGCGAAGATACGCATGTTGATACGGTAACCTTCAGCCTCGCTCTCGACCCCGAAATGACGGACCAGGGGTCTTACAAACATGGAAACGAGCATACCGGCACCAAAGGCAAAAACGAAACGGTAACTGGAAACGATGGTGCGCTCGGTGGAGGAGGGTGAAATGACGCCGAGCAAGGCCGAGTAGGGCACATTGATTGCTGTGTAGAGCATCATCATGAGGGTGTAGGTTACGTAGGCGTAAATGAGTTTACCCGAGTCGCTGAAATCCGGACCGGCAAACATGATATAACCCATAACCCCGTAGGGAATCGCTACCCAGAAGAGGTAGGGCCTGAACTTACCCCAGCGAGTCTGGGTGCGGTCGGCTACCAGTCCCATGATAGGATCATTCAGGGCATCCCAGAACTTGGTGACAAAGAACATGGTACCGACAGCAGCGGCGGGGATGCCATACGCATCTGTGTAATAGATCAGGAGGAAAATATTGAAGGTCTGGAAGAAGAAATTGGAAGCGGTATCGCCGAGCGCATAACCTACTTTCTCCTTAATGGATAACACGGAATTGCCTTTTATCATTGGGGTAGATTTGGGGGTTTATGTGTTTTTATGCATAGCAATAAAAAGTTATGCAATAAAAAATTTCAGGATAAACAGTCGCTATTTTACCGGAAGCGCTAGTTGTTCTGATAAAAACGGACGTAATCGATGAGCATAGTCTGGGGAAAGGCCGTCTCATCGATCCCCTTGACACTACCCCACTCACCGCCGACGGCGATATTCAGGATCAGGTAGAAAGGCTTGTCGTAAGGCCATTTACCGGGACCCTCGCCTTCATTGTAGTATTCGAAATACATCCGGTCATCGACATAGGCACGCAAGACCTCTTCGGACCATTCGAGAATATAGGTATGGAAGGTATCTGTCGCATCGGGCACTTCGATCACACCCGTTTTCTGGGTTCCCTTCTGCCACTGGTAGTCCCAGGAAAGCGCGGAAGCATGGATGACGCCAGGATCATGACCTACATGTTCCATGATATCAATTTCTCCAATATCCGGCCAGCCGCCATCTTCAAATTTCCAGTTACTGGGCATCATCCAGATAGCCGCCCAGGTACCGCGGGCGGGTGGAAGCTTGGCGCGTATTTCGTAGCGACCGTATTGATAGTCTTGTTTGCCGCGAGTGATGAGGCGGGCGGAGGTGTAGGGATTCCCCTCCCATGCCTCTTTTCTTGCGACTATATGCAGCAAGCCATCGGCGACAAAGGCATTTTCCTGTCGGGCCTCGGTGTAATACTGTAATTCCTTATTTCCCCAGCCATGGCCACCCACGGCGTATCCCCAGTTTTCTGAGTATGGGAGCCCTTCGCCGTCGAATTCATCCTGCCAGACGAGTTGCCACTGGTCAGATTGGCCACAACCCGTAAGTAGTATCAGGGCAGTAGCCTGGAGCAATAAAGGTCGCAGTATACGGGGTATTTTATGCATGATTATGCAAGATATTTCAAACGACTGCTCAGGCAACACTTTTTTCCTTTAGCCTTAAGCAGGTATTCCTAACTGGAAAAATATTGATTAACCGGAAACAGGATGAATGAATATGAACTGCTAATTCATGTAATATCCCAAAATGACCATTCGAAATATCATCCCTACCCTCACAGCCTTATTCGCACTGAATTTCGCCTCGGGGCAAGACGCCACGCTGGTTAACGACGGCCCTGAGCATGAAGAGCGCATGCAATGGTGGAGAGACGCCCGTTTTGGCCTCTTCATCCACTGGGGCATCTATTCCATACCGGGAGGTCTGTGGAAAGGCGAATCCGCCCGAAAAGACTATGCCGAGTGGGTGATGCACAATTTCCAGATCCCCTTCGAGGAGTACAGCCAGTTAACGAAAGAGTTCAATCCAACCAGATTCAATCCTGACGAATGGGCTGAACTCGCGCAGGAAGCCGGGATGGGGTATTTTGTACTGACCACCAAGCATCACGACGGGTTTGCGATGTTTGATTCCAAAGTATCGGAATATGATATTATTGATGCAACCCCATACGACAAAGACATCTTTGGGCAACTTGCGGAAGCTTTCCGCAAGCGCGGAATGAAAGTCGGGGCTTATTACTCCCAGGATCTGGACTGGAGCCAGCCTCAGGGTGGGGTTATCGAGTCTTATAATACCTGGGACTATCCAGTTGATGAGGCAGATTATGAAATCTTTGACGCATACCTGCATGGAAAGTCATTACCCCAAATCGAGGAACTGGCGACCCGGTATGGCGGAGTGGACGTATTCTGGTTCGACTTCCCCCGGATGGTGGACAGTAAACGTGGAAAACTGATTCAGGATACGGTTCGCAAGCACCTGCCCGATGCCATCATCAGCGGCCGTATTTGCAACCCGCAGGGTCTTTATGCCGATTATCTAGTCCCCGGTGACAACGGCTACTTCACTTCTCCACAGCTGGCGGACTGGGAGTGCTGCGCCACCATGGACGAGTCATGGGGATACAAGATCAATGCCCATACGGAGCGCAGCGCGGATGAATTGATCATCCAGCTCGGCACTACGGTTTCCTCCGGAGGTAACCTGCTGCTGAATATTGGCCCGAAACCGGATGGCACGATTCCACAGCGACAAATCGATATCCTGAAGGAGATTGGCGTTTGGATGAAAGATAACGCGGAAGCAATCCACGGTAACCGGGCCAACCCGTTTGGTGAGTATTTTGAATGGGGCGTCTGCACCGTAAAAGACACTTCCCTCTATCTACACATACAAAACTGGGAGAACCAAAAAGTCATTAGACTACCGAGACTCAACAATACAGTATCTAAAATTGAACTCCTTGGTGATTCTGGAAGAGAACTGCCCTGGAGCCAGAATGATGCGGGCCTGACCATTCAACTCAGAGGCAAGCCCGTCCACACAAGCGCCTCCGTGATTAAAGTTTCCACACTCGGCAATACCTTAAGCGTAGCCCCTGTCCGTCTGGCTGAAGTCTCCGGAGAGGCTTACCTCCCGACGAGATATGCCCAGGCACTGGCGAGTCGTATGTGGAGGATGAAGCATACCGTTCTGGATGGCAATGTTGTTGCCAATATGAGCCAAGGGCACCCATCCGAAAAACTTCAATGGAACTTTACCGTGGAAAACCCCGGGACTTATGAAGTTATTGCGGAATTTCATGATCCGGAACCGGATGGCCAGAGGGACAGGACGGTGACCATTTTACTGGACGGCCAGGAGGAACTCACGGGCCGGGTGTCAGTAGACATGCTCAAGAATGAGTTAGTGACATTGGGAGAATTGGACCTGTCCCGTCCGGGAGCAAAGGAAATTTCTCTCCAAGTCAGAGGAGGTCAGAATAAACCCCTTTACCTCAAGGCACTGCACCTGAAGCGTTGACCAAACTCCAGCAGTCCAACTGACAAGCTCCACTAATGTGTGAAGATTGGCGTTACGTGAGTCGATATAAACTGTTGAAATAAAACGTTTCACTGATAACTTTTAAGACTGTGGGCAAGTTCCTGCATATATATATCCTACTGGCCATCCTCAACCCACTGTGTTGTTGTGATGTGGCAGCGTCTTTGACATCGACAGAACCTACGGATGAGGCAATGGTACACGGCTGTTGCTCCAAGGAGACGCCACCTAATCAGTCCGAGAAGCACCATGACCGGTCAGACTGCCCGCACCAAAGCGGAAATGGGTATTTGCAGGCAGCAGTCGATCATATCAAAGCTCCAGGATTTACTACGGATTTTATTTTTGGTCCGGTTCTCGGAGTTTTGGACACTTCAGAAGTTGGGTTTGCACAGGATGGAAATACATCATCTGTCCAGTGGCAAACAACGCTTAACGGAAAACCGCCTGAACACCGCTACAGGCTTTTCTGTGCCTATTTGATCTGACCTGTAAGGTTACGCCAGACCACAGGGTTTAGAAACCCTGCTATAACGTTCTGTACTCCCTCTCAAATATGAGTATAGTATCTTGTAACCGTAAGGACAAACGATCATGCACAGATATAAATTTTTTAGGACAGTAACCGTTAAAATACTTTTCTTAGTAATTTTGGTTAGCAGCCATCAGGGGCAGGCACAGATACCTGAAAGCTACACCGTGACGGACGCTTTGGCCTATGCGCAGGCCGAGAATCCCAGTTTGCAGGCAGCCCTTAAACGATATGAAGCCGCGAAGGAGCGCGTACCTCAGGCGAGTGCGCTGCCCGATCCAAGGCTACAAATAACGCATTTCGTCGAGTCGATAGAAACGCGAACCGGGCCGCAACAGGATGCCGTTTCACTGAGCCAGACATTTCCCTGGTTCGGAAAGCGCAAAGCTCAAGCGGATGTAGCCACCGCCGGTGCCGAGGCAATGTTTTACGCCTATCAGACAATGGAACGGGAATTGTTCCGGCAAATTGGGGGCCTGCTCTACGAATACGCCTACACCGGAAAAAGCCTGGAACTGGTGGAACAAAACATATTGCTTCTGCGGCAGCTATTACCTGTTGTCGAAGCCAGGGTGCAGGGCGGCGGCGAGTTAAACGCCTTGCTGCTACTCCAAGTGGAAATCGGCAAGCTGGACGACCGGTGGCAAACGCTGAAGCGTAAGCGCAAGGAACAAAGCGCCCAACTGCATGCCTTGATAGGCTCAGGCGGACAAGACTTGCTCCCATGGCCGGCAACTCAAGCGCCAGATATAATGGAGATCGTCCCGGTATCCCTGATGCGTTCACTAGAGGATTATCCAGCGCTTAAAATCTCGGATGAGAGGATCGCACAAGCGGTAGCGAAGGAGCGCTTGGCACGGCTGGAGAACTACCCCGATTTCACATTGGGCGTAAACTACATTCGTACGAGTGACGCGGTGGTGCCTACATTGCCCGATTCCGGACGTGATCCCTGGGCAGTTATGTTCTCCGTAAACATACCACTCTGGTTTGAGAAAAACGATGCGGCCAGGCAAGAAGCGATCCTGACCCAATCAGCGGAACGACATGCCAAAGAGAATACGCATAAGATGCTTCGGGCGGACCTTACCTCTGTGATTGCTAAACACAAGGATGCACAGCGCCGTCTGCTCCTTTTCAGGGATGAGCTTCTCCCCCTGGCCAGGCAGGCACTGGAGATTAGCCGCACAGCTTACGAGACGGATAAAGTTTCCATTCTGGAAGTCATCGAGAGCGAGCGCTCTCTGATTGAACTGGAACTGCTTTACTGGCGAGCCGCTGCAGATGCACAGCAAAGCCGTATCGCCCTACAAACACTCACGAACACAAAATCACTTAATTTAAGCAATTAGTATTATGAGAACGATAATTTTTATACCTACTATCATCATAACACTTTTAGTCGGCATCGGACTTGGTAAATTTGTCCTGTCCTCAACCGGCAATCATCGTGAGGATGCCGGAGAATCCCACGCTGAGCATCAAACCGAGCCAGAGACCTGGACATGCTCCATGCACCCGCAGATCCAGCTTCCGGAAGCGGGCAAGTGCCCCCTGTGC
>CAYQCG010000023.1:0-11839 GCA_964415925.1 uncultured Puniceicoccaceae bacterium
GAGGGCTCATTGAGCCGGTTTATGGAGCTAAACAGTTCCCGTTTAAACATGTTTCTTCCAGCCTCGGATGCAACTCTACCCTGGACAGCTTTATTACTGGGATTATGGATACCCAACTTTTATTACTGGGGCTTGAACCAGTACATTACCCAGAGGACACTGGGCTCTGCCTCTCTTGCAGAAGGCCAAAAGGGCATTGTATTTTCAGCGTTCCTTAAATTGACCATTCCCTTTGTGATTGTTATCCCGGGGATAATTGCATTCAACCTTTTTGCCGGTGACATGCAAATCCTAGGAGGAAAGGATAACGCATCCGTAATGGCGAGGTATAGAGCGGCCAATCCGGCCAGCCAGGCGATACAGGTCGCGACAGACCCGCAAACCATACAGTTAGAGGCACGAAAGAGTGAACCTGTCATGCTGGCCGTCTTTTCGGATCCTGAAATGATCAGCGAGCTAGAGGTACAAAGTCCTTATGTCATACCGATTTCAAAAGCCAATTTTGACTCCGCACAAGCCAGTGTCACCCGTCCACTGGTTTTCCTGAGTGATGACTATGCCTTTAAAAGTGCCTATCCACTACTGGCATCAGAACTGGAAGATTTTAATCAAAAGGTCAGAGCGAATAATGCTACTGCTGACATTGGAGTAGAAAAACTTTTGGGCTATAAGTACGATACGGCACTGGGACTCCTGCTCAGCAAGGTATTACCGCAAAACAAGGCCATACTTGGATTTGTATTTGCCGCATTGGTAGGCGCTGTTATCAGCTCGCTTGGGGCAATGCTGAATGCTGCATCCACGATAGTATCCATGGATATCTATAAAAAGTATATCCACCCGACCGCCGAACATAGATCAGTCGTCCGCCTGGGTCGCATTTCGGTAGCAGGGTTTACTGCCGTTGCGATTATACTGGCTCCGATGTTGGGCAATCCAAAAATATCCAATAGTATATTCACCATTATCCAGGAAGGACAGGGACTCATTTCACCGGGCATTCTGGCAGTGTTTGCCTACGGTCTACTGGTTCGCAAAGCACCCAGAATATGTGGCGTATTAGGTTTGCTGACGAATATAATTGCTTATCCGTTACTAAAATTCACTGCTCCAGACATTAACTTTTTAAACCGGATGGCGATATGCTTTTTCCTTTGCCTGGTCGTTATGACCGTGGTGAGGATGCTCAAGCCGTTACCTGAAGCTATAGTCCTGGAGTCTAAAAGCACGATTGAACTGGAAACCTCACAAATTGCCAAACGTGCTGGGTACGTGGTCGTGCTGATAACCATACTGTTGTATCTGGTCTTCAGTCCACTGGGAATCGCTACCTGAGTCAGCGCAGAATATGCCTGTCGAAAGATATGCATTGACTTTGAGGATTCGTGAAAGGAAAATCAAACACCTGTAGGATATGTCCCCAAAAACCGAATTTACGCACATCGACTCGACAGAAGAACTGGCCAGTTATCTTGGTTTATCCCGCTGGACGGTCTCACGTGTCCTCAATGGCCACGAAGGAGTACACCAGAAAACCCGCCAACGCGTTCTGGATGCGATTGAAGAGCTGGATTTCAAGCCGAATGCGATGGCTAGAGGCCTGCGCGGGGGTAAAACCGGATTAATTGGCGTTTGCTTCCAAGAAATCGACTCTCCGATTCTGGCAAGAAAGGTATCTACCTTACAAAACCTCTTGCGCAGTCAGGCCATGAGAGGGGTATTGGAGCTAACCGCCGGTGAAATGGCTGTGGAAATCAGTATTATACAACATTTTCTCTCCCTGAAAGTAGACGGCATCATATTAATTGGTTCAACGCTTCCACCGGAGCACATGATTTTTGAAGCAGCGAAAGACCTGCAAGTGCCCATTATCGGGGTAGATCCGGCGTACGCAATCCCTGTGAGGAGAGTTCTACTCAAACGGCAGCATTCAATGCAGCTTGTGCTATCCCACCTGAGCGAGCAGGGATTGAAAAAGTTCGTGATGCTCGGGATAGAGAACGATTCCGTATATGGTGTAGAACGGATAAAGGGACTGAAAAAGGCAGCCCATAAACTGAACATTGATTTCGCACAGCAATTCATTTCGATTTATAACCCGGAAGTTCCACTTTGGAGCTACCAGTATGGATTTGAGCTGGGTCTGAAGGTTATTCAGGAAATACCAGCACCTGCGGGTATTATCGCCTTGAATGACAGGATGGCGATAGGTGCCATGCAGGCTATTCAGGCAGCGGGTAAAAGAGTCCCGCAGGATTATGCGATTGTTGGCTACGATGCACTGGATGTATCGGAATGGTCTCGACCACCATTGACAACCGTCAGCCAAGAGACCGAAATTCTGATGCAGGCTGCAGTCGAGGCCACAAGAACGGTAACGAAAGAAGCATCCAGGCAAATCCAGGATGTCACTTACGTAACACCACGGCTGATCATCCGTAAATCATCACTACACGCAGAATGACTAAGGTATTACTGACAACAACCTCATTTCAGGACACACCGGGAAAGCATCATGACTTTCTTGAAGAGCAAGGCTGGGAAATATTGAAAGCACGGGGACCTTTGCCTGAAACGGAAATGTTAAATCTGGTGGAAGGCATTGACGCCATGATATGTGGCGATGATGCGATTACGCGGGCGGTAATAGAAAAGGGACTGCCAACACTTAAGTGTATCAGTAAATATGGTATTGGGATCGACAAAATTGAGGTCGAGGCAGCGACGGACTTGGGTCTACCCGTCTGCAACACGCCGGGAGTGAACCATGTTACGGTGTCTGAACACGTATTTGCGCTTGCTCTGGGACTGAGCAAGAACCTGGTGCAATCCGTAAACAGCGTCCGTCAGGGAGAATGGAAAAGGCCAATCGGACATGAGATAGCGGGGAAGCAGTTGGGGATTATCGGACTCGGCCGCATAGGGAAAGAGGTGGTCAAGCGTGCGAAAGCCTTTGGAATGGAAGTCTGCGCCTATGATATTTACTGGGATGAAGTCTTTGCCCGAGAAAATGGGATATTAAGAAATGAAAGCGTAGAGGAATTGCTGACAAGCAGTGATATCATCAGCTTACACACCAACCTGACTCCTGAAACAAGGCACCTGATAAACACTGCACGGCTTGAGCTTTGCAAGGAGGGGGCAATTATTATCAACTGTGCGCGAGGTGAACTCGTGGATACAGGTGCAATAGTCTCGGCATTGGAAAGTGAAGCGATCGGCGGATATGGAGCGGATGTGCTGGATGAAGAGCCACCACCGCCTGATCATCCATTACTGCGCGCGCCAAACTGCATCATTACCCCACATATCGGCTCACGCACTTATGAAAGTGTAGTCCGGCAGGCCAGCGCTGCGATAGAGAATTTGTTACGGGTGCTTCGAGGAGAAGCTCCCTTGTCACAAGTGAACACTAAAAAGGATAATTAAGTGGGAGAAGAGCAGAAGTATTTGGTCAGTATCGAAGCCCACGAAAAGCTGGTAGCTGCGGCCTACAAGGCCAGGGGATTTTCGGAAGACGAAGCGCAGGCGGCAGCCAGCGTTGCGACCATGGCAAGTTGGCACGGGATCCGGACCCACAACGCAATTAAAGCGCTTCATCTGGATGACTTATTTGGCAGCAAGGCAGGCGGCTGTGTCCCCAAAGCTGAAATCGAGGTTTATCCTGAGAGGTTCTCAGCAGCCGAGGTTTGGAACGCGAACCGCAAACTGGGGCAAGCCGTGGCCTTAAAGGCAATGGACCGCTGTATGGAAATGGCAGATACGCACGGAGTTGGCATTGTCAGTGTGGATGAAGCCTTCCATTATCTGTGGGGAGGCGCATATGTCCTGCATGCCGCAAAGAAAGGCTACCTGGCTTATACGAACTGCACGGCAGCACTCACCGAGGTCGTTCCTTTCATGGGAAAATTCCCAACCCTCGGAACAAATCCACACAGTTGGGCGTTTCCGACCCAGGACATAATCGGTTTTCCCATAATAATCGACTGGGCAACTTCAGTTATAGCAATGGGACGTGTGCAACAACTGGCACGCGAGGGGCAGGAGCTTCCCCCCAATGCTGCAGTCGATGCAGAGGGCAATCCAACGACCGACCCGAAGAAAGCCCGCAGTCTCCTGCCATTTGGAGCACACAAAGGTTACGGCCTAAGTTTGATTAACGAGTTAATGACAGCCTACACTGGAGGGTCCTTACCGACGATCCGGAACCGCCGTGACCTAAAACCGGATGAAAAGCATGAAGCCTGTTTCTTCTTTCAGGCAATTCATCCGGACGCCATTTCCAGTGGCAAATATTCAAGAGATCGGAAACGTGATGAAAATGTGAAACTGGTAATCGACGATATACGCGGTCACGGTAACGAGAATGTTCTGCTGCCGGGGGAAATTGAATCAAGGCAGGCAAAGCTAAGTGAAGAGAAAGGCGGCTTGTTATTCAGTGCGGCCGAAATTAAAGCTTTCAACGAAATTGCGGAGAATATTGGCGAATCTCCGTGGAAACTGGAATAGATAATTACAACTCATGAATATTGAAATTAAGCCTGCCAGCGAATGTGCATACGATTGCATTTCACTGGGTGAGATAATGCTGCGGCTTGATCCCGGAGAAGGCCGGGTCAAGACTGCAAGGACTTTCCGTGCCTGGGAAGGGGGCGGTGAATATAACGTAAGCCGCGGACTTCGCAGGTGCTTTGGACTCAGAACCGCTGTGGTTACCGCCTTTGCCGACAATGAAGTTGGTCGTCTGGTAGAGGACTTTATCCTACAGGGCGGAGTTGATGCACAATTTATCAAATGGTTTCCATTTGACGGGATTGGCCGGCAAGTCCGTAACGGCCTGAATTTCACCGAGCGCGGCTATGGGATACGTGGGGCCGTTGGCGTATCCGACCGCGCGAACAGTGCCGCCAGCCAGTTAAAACCCGGTGACATCGACTGGAAAGAGATTTTCGGAAATCGGGGTAGTCGCTGGTTTCATACCGGCGGGATATTTGCGGCCTTGAGCGAATCATCAGCAGAAGTGACCATCGAAGCGGTTAAAGCTGCCAAGGAACACGGTACCATCGTCAGCTACGACTTGAATTATCGTCCCTCACTATGGAAAAGTATCGGCGGAATAGAAAAAGCACGCGAAGTTAACCGGACAATTGCACCTTACGTGGATGTAATGATCGGTAACGAGGAAGACTTTACCGCATGCCTCGGGTTTGAAGTTGAAGGGGTCGACGAGAACCTAAAGGAGCTTCCGATTGAAGGCTTCAAGCGGATGATCAATAAGGCAGTCGAAGCTTTTCCGAATTTCAAGGCAACCGCAACAACCCTCAGGGCAGTAAAAACCGCAACCGTTAATGACTGGGGTGCAATGGCCTGGATGGACGGAGCGTTTTATCAAAGCCAGCACTTCGACAGTCTGGAAATTCTGGACCGGGTTGGCGGTGGAGACAGTTTTGCGAGTGGCTTTATTTACGGCCTGATGGAAAAAAGTGATCCCCAATTAGCTGTCGAGTATGGCGCCGCGCACGGTGCACTTGCGATGACCACCCCAGGAGATACTTCAATGGCCAGCCTTAAAGAGGTAGAAAAGGTCGTAGGCGGAGGAGGAGCGCGTGTCGACCGATAGCCTCAGTCCTGCAGACTTGTTTGACCTCAAAGATAAGGTAGCAGTTATCATAGGAGGTACGGGCGAACTCTGCGGTGCAATGGCTGAGGGATTGGCTGCGGCCGGCTGTAAGATTATGCTGGTTGGCCGTAATGAGGGAAAAGCGAAGGCACGCCTAAAAGCCCTGGAAGCTTACACTGTGGAAGCCTGCTTTTGTCAGGCTGATGTGAGTCAAAAAGGGGAAATCATAAACGTATTGGATAAGACGATACAGCATTTTGGGAAGCTGGATATCCTGATCAATGGAGCCGGGGTCAACTCCGCAACACCCTACCTGGAAATCGAGGAGGAGGAGTTTGATCATCTTGTAACGGTTAACCTCAAAGCCGTACACATTGCCTGTCAGGTCTTTGGCGAATATTTCCTGAAGCAGGGAAAAGGCGGCAGCATCATCAATGTGGGCTCAATGAGCGGCCTGCTCCCGTTGTCACGTGTTTTCACCTACAGTGCGACAAAAGCTGCCGTGCACAACCTGAGCAAGAATCTGGCACGCGAATGGGCCTCGGAGAAAATCAGAGTCAACACCCTTGTTCCCGGATTCTTCCCGGCTGAGCAGAACCGCCAAGTATTAACTGAAGAGCGCGTGAAGTCGATTATGGGACACACCCCAATGAAACGCTTTGGGGAGGCGCGGGAACTAGTCGGTGCTACTCTGTTACTCGCCAGTGAGGCTGCAGGAAGCTTTATAACCGGGCATGAGCTGGTCGTCGACGGCGGATATTCCGCCATGACTATCTAACCTACCGAGAACAATGGGATTTATAAACGATAATTTTCTCCTGGATAGCAAGGCTGCAGAAATACTGTATCATGAATATGCTGCAAAACAGCCTATTATCGATTTCCACTGCCATCTTCCCCCGGAGGATATCGCGAACAATCGAAGATTTCATAATTTTTACGATATTGCTCATGAAGGGGACCAATACAAGTGGAGGTCAATGCGGGCAAACGGAGAACCTGAGGAATTATGCACTGGAGATGCTCCAGCTCGTGATAAATACAAAGCCTACGCCCGGACAATGCCTTATCTTCTGCGAAATCCTCTCTTTCATTGGACACAGCTTGAGCTGAAGCGTTATTTCGGAATTGAAACCCTGTTGAATCAGGAAACCGCCGATGCTATCTGGAAAGAAACAGAGGAAAAACTGAAAGGTGATGATTTATCCGTATGGGGAATCCTGAAACAATTTAATGTCGAGTTGATTGGAACGACTGATGACCCAACCGATTCTTTGGAACATCATCAAAGTATTGCGAAGAGTGATTGCCCCAGCCGTGTCGTCCCTACATTCCGCCCCGATAAAGGAATGAAATTTGCCGAACCTTCAGCCTGGAATACCTGGACAGATAAATTAGCAGGTTTAACAAATATTGAATGTGATACACTGGAATCCTTTAAGGCTGCACTCGATAATCGACATGAGTTTTTCCACGAACTGGGAGGCCGGGCCAGCGATCATGGGCTGGAGAAGTGTCCGGAATTGATATCCAGAGAATCTGAAGCGTCGAAAAGCTATGAGAAAGTCCGAAGCGGTAAAAAACTCAATGAGCAAGAGGCCGAAGGCCTAGCCGGTTACATTCTGCAGTATGTCGGAGAATTAAACGCCAGCCGCCATTGGGTCATGCAACTACATCTTGGCGCAAAACGTAACGTCAATTCACAGGTTTTCGGAAATCTGGGACCGGACAAAGGCTGTGATTCAATAGGCGGTTATTCTCAGATAGAACCACTGGCTAACCTGCTGTACAAACTTTCCGCAGACGGCAAACTGCCGAAACTTGTCCTCTACACTCTGGATCCTTCAGATAACTACCGTTTAGCCTCAATGTGCGGAAACTTTTTTCAAGCTGGAGTTCCAGGCAAGATGCAGTTCGGCAGTGGCTGGTGGTTCCTGGACCAGCTTGAAGGCATGACCTGGCAGATCAATACCGTATCCAATCTTATGTTACTGAGACGGTTTATCGGTATGTTGACCGACTCAAGGAGCTTCATGAGTTTCCCAAGGCACGAATACTTCCGCCGTTTACTCTGTAATATTATCGGAGAAGACATTGAAAGAGGGCTGATCCCGGAGGATATGGAATTGTGCGGACAGTTGATTCAGGAAATCTGCTACGATAACGCAAAAAGACATTTTAATTTTAACTGACCTGCAAAACCCATGACAGAATCGGGGACGCCACAAAACCTTTCACCAGTTGTACTGGGCCTCCGCAAGAGTTTTGGCTTTGGCGACCGGCTTGGTTTGGCGGGACCGGGACATCTCGAATCATTGCAAGGTTCGGATTTTCTTCCAATCCTTGCACAACAGTCGATTCGGGAATTAAAACGGACAGAGAGGGCACCGGAAGAGGTAATGTGCGCTGCACAGAATGCTATCCGTGATTATGGCTATTCCGGAATTTGGGGTGCAGACGCTGATCACCTGCAGACTCCGGAAGACGTAACACGGATGGCGGAAGCCGGCTACACCTTCTTCACCATAGATCCTTAAGGTATGTGAACGATAATGCTTCCGTGCTCGAAGCAAATAGAATTAGTGCAATCGTAGAAGAACAAAACCAGAACGGAATTTACGGAGAAGTAGGACTGGTGAACTTGTATCTGGATAAGACGTTCACCCTCGAAGATGGAACAGTCCTGAGTTTTGACGAGGAAACGCTTTTTCATGCATCGGTCAAATATGGCTATGCTGTTGCCCATTGTGAGGTGATGAAAAAAGCCATCGCTCATGCCTGTAAACATCGAAACTATGAACTCGAAGTCTCGGTGGATGAAACCTCCTCGCCCACATCTCCGCAGGAGCATCTCTTTATATCGTTGGAACTAAAACGGCGGAATGTGAATGTAGTTAGCCTGGCACCCCGGTTTATCGGGGAATTCGAAAAGGGGATAGACTACTAGGGTGACCTTAAGAAATTTGAGGAATCACTCAAGACCCATATGTCAATTGCCCGGACATTCGGTCCCTACAAAATGAGCGTGCATTCCGGCTCTGACAAATTTTCCGTCTATCCAATCCTTGGGCGGATTTGCGGAGACCTGCTGCATGTCAAAACTGCCGGAACAAGCTACCTGGAAGCTCTGCGGGTCGTTTGCCGTAGAAACTCACGTCTTTTTGAAGAAATAATACACTATTCGTTAATTAGGTATGAAACGGATAAGGCCACATACCACGTCTCAGTTAATGCAGATGACCTCAATATGCTTCCGGGCATACAGGTTTCCGAGCGTGAACAGGCATTTCTCAACAAGAATGCCGGTCGTCAAGTCCTTCATGTCACTTTTGGATCTGTTCTAACTGCTGGTAAAAGTGAAGACGGCCGATCCTTTCGTGACTCTATCCTGGAGACCCTTCAAAGCAATGCAGAATTACATAGAGAGGTATTGGCTCAGCACCTCGGAAAGCATATTCGTTTACTCGAAGCGGGTTAAATTAGAGGCCCAGTAGCTCAGGTAACCACAAGGATATCTGCGGAATATAGGTAATCAGCATAAGCCCGAGGACCATGAACCCGAAGATGGGCAATAGCGGTTTTATTACACGGGTTATGGTAGTGCCTCCGACACCGCAACCAACGAACAGACATGTCCCCACCGGAGGCGTGCATAATCCGATACACAAGTTGGTAATCATGAGAATACCAAAATGAACCGGATCCATACCCATATTCAGAACCACAGGCAGGAAAATAGGCGTAAAGATCAGTACTGCCGGTGTCATATCCATGAAAATGCCGACCGCCAGCAAAAGAAGATTAATGATCAGTAAGGTCAGGATATCACTGTCGGTCAGGGAAAGCAGTGTCTCACTGACAGCCTGAGGGACACTTTCATAGGCCAGGACCCAGCTCATGGCCTGACTGGCACCGACCAGCAGCATCACAACGGATGTCGTCTTGCCACTCTTCAAGAGGATACGGGGCAGATCGGAGATCTTGATCTCCCGGTACAAGACAACTCCCAGTAAAAGGGCATACGCAGCAGCAACCGCAGAAGCTTCTGTCGCCGAGAATATACCGCCAAGGATTCCACCCATGACAATAATGATGAGAAATAGACTGGGAAAAGCTTTGGCAAACGACTGAAGCATTTCAACGATCCCCACACCTCTCTCGGATTCGACGGGATGTTTAAAACTCAACAGAAAGGCTGCAAACATGATCATTAGGCCCATCAAGATACCCGGGACAACTCCAGCGACGAAAAGAGCTGCCACGGAAACGTTACCGGATACGACCGCATAAACGATCATGATATTGCTGGGTGGAATGAGTAGACCGGTAGTCGCAGAAGTGGTAGTCAGTGCAACACTGAATTCTCTGCCATATTTCTTTCGGGTCATCTCGGGAATCATGAAACCGCCAATGGAGGAAACAGCCGCTGCAGCTGACCCAGAAACTGCTCCAAAAAGCATACAAGTAACGGTATTCACGTAACTAAGACCACCACGGAAACGTCCCATCACTGCATTTGCAAAGTCCATCAGGCGGCGGGCCATCCCACCCTCACCCATTAATACCCCGGATAGGATAAAAAACGGAATGGCGAGCAGGGGGAAACTGGCAATGCCGGTCGACATCCGCTGAGCAATGATATACTCAGCAGGAACATCACCCAGTGAAACCATCGTAAGTAATGTCGCAATCCCGATGCAGATCGCAATCGGCACGTTGAGGAAGAGAAGCACGATGAAGCTGACAAGGAGAATGAGTATTTGAACGTCCATTACAGAATTTCCCTTTCTTCAGCTACTTCCTCTATTTCAGCATCCAGGTTGTCAGGTTTCGTAATCAATTGTTCAATGGCAAAGAGGATGAAAAAGGCTCCACTCACAGGTGCCGCCATGTAGACGTATCCAACAGGCCAACCAAGGGCAGGAGAAACCTGGCCGGATTCCAGGGTTCTATCCACAAGGATGTAGCCACCATACAACAAGGCAACGGCGGAGAATCCCAATACTGCCAGATTGGCTATAATATGGGCAGTGCGATGAGCGTCCTTGTGCATCATCCGAATCATGAAATCTACTCCCAGGTGACCTTTGTCACGATAAGTCAGTGCGCCACCAACAAGCGACACCCAGATTAAGAGGTAAATAGCGAGTTCTTCGGTCCATCGGCTTTGTTCACCAAGCAGGTAGCGAGAGGCGACGCCCCAAAGAACATCGGCAACAAGCACCGCCATAAAGAACATCAGCATAATCTCCAGTATTTTAGCCAGAGGATCAAGGAACCCATGAAATCTGGTTTTAGTGGCACTCATCGCAAAGCCCTGATGCGTTCAACATAGTCTCCAATAACAGTTCCCTCATGGGGTGCATACATGCCTGCAACCTGCTCCTGAAAGGGAGCCTTATCCGGGGTATAGATCGTGACGCCATTCTCACGCAGTAAATCAAGGGCGGCTTCGGTTTCTTCCTCCCAAAGTTTTCGTTGAAAATCGACGGATTCGTCAGCTGCCTGTTGTATCCAGTTCTGAATTTGTGGGCTGAGGGTTTCCCAGATGGACTGGCTGAACAGGATAATGTCCGGAATACGTGTGTGCTCATCCAGGGAATAGTGTTTCACCACCTCATAATGTCGACTGGTGGTAACGCTGGGAGGGTTATTTTCAGCGCCATCCACCATACCTTGTTGCAGTGCAGTGTATAATTCCCCAAACGGTATTGGGGTTGGAGCGCCACCCATTTCTGATATCATATCCATGGATGTTTTGCTCCGCATAACGCGTATCTTCTTACCTTCCAAATCCTCAGGCGTGAGGATCGGCCCATCAATCGTGTAGAAACTCCGGCTACCGGAATCATAATAACAAAGTCCCCGAACTCCTACATCCACACCTTTCAACAGAAGCTCTTTCCCTACCGAACCATTCAAAACTTCCCAGTAGTGTTCAGAATCATCAAAAAGATAAGGCAACCCGAAGAGTGCCATTTCAGGTATAAACCCTTCCAGCGGTGCGGTGGAAGTTTTCACCATCGCAAGGGCTCCTCTCTGAACTTGCTCAATACTGTCGGTTTCGGATCCCAGTTGTCCATTGGGAAACACTTCCAACCGTACCGTGCCACCAGAAAACTCATCCAGGCGTGTGGCCATGAATTCCATTGCTACGTGTACTGGATGGGACTGGTCTAGTACATGTGCCAGTTTGAGAACGGTTACCGAGTCATCATC
>CAYQCG010000024.1:0-11698 GCA_964415925.1 uncultured Puniceicoccaceae bacterium
GTGCAGTAGATGCAAAAAACCTGGACGTCGTGCTCGACGTCAAAGTTCAAGTAACAGTCCAGCTTGGTTCCTGCGAGTTGCCGATGCGGGAAATCTTTGAACTCTCGGCCGGCTCGGTCCTGCAACTCAGGCAGCAGGCGAAGGATCCGGTCGGCCTATATGTAAACGGCAAGCTGATTGCCTATGGCGAGGTTGTCGTGGTTGAGGATAATTTCGGGATCAAAGTGACACAGCTAGTGGGCAATGAATAGGTTCCTTGCAGTATTTTCAGGACTGATACTTCTTACGGCCTGTACTCCTTCCCTACTTCGGGCAATCGAAGAAGACATTGTTATCGATCCGGCTAATGTAGAAGAGCAGAACTCGGGAAGTGGCATTTCGGACAATCTGGAAAACGGAACTTCGCTAGGTGTACTGGCAGCTTACCTGGGCCTCTTTTCAGGTGCCGGCTACTTTATCTGGCGGTATTTCAAGAAGAGCTCTTTGTCGCCGCAGCGCGCAAGGGGAAGCAACGGCATTCATTTAACGGACACAAAAGCACTGGGTAACAGGCAATACCTGGTGGTAGTCGAATGCGACGGGCAGCGAATGCTTGTGGGGGTAGGACAAGGGTTCATAAACCACCTATGCTTCCTTGACGAAACCAGGAATATCGCAGAAGAGGATGTTGTTCCTTTACCGGAAGCTGAATTGAAGGAGGCCTTACGAAGACAATGAGATGGGGTGTGACCAGTCGCATTGCCTTTGTTTTGCTGCTTCTGGGCTGCGCCCATTTGAGTGCGCAGGACAGCAGACCGATGAGTATGTCGATCGACTTCCAGACAGGCGAAGGTGCGGGCGACTGGGGCATGGCGATCCAGATTCTAGTGTTCATGACATTACTGACAATGGCACCGGCGATTGTCATGCTCATGACCAGTTTTACCCGCATTGTTATTGTATTGGGTTTTGTAGGACGAGCGGTCGGCACGCAAGGCGCCCCATCAAACCAAATCATTACGGGTTTGGCACTGTTCCTGACCTTTTTCCTGATGGGGCCGACGTGGGAGAGAGTCTATAGTACGGCGGTAACGCCTTACCTGGCAAAGGATATAACATCCGAACAGGCGCTGGAAATTGGCTCCGGCCATATGCGCAGTTTCATGCTAAAAAACGTACGCCAGAATGACCTTGAGTTCTTCCTTGGCCTTGCCGGATACGGCCCGACACGCGCACAAGAGATTCCTTTGCGAATTGTTATACCGGCTTTTGTTTTATCCGAATTGCGAACCGCTTTCCAGATGGGATTCTTGATATTTGTTCCATTCTTGATTGTTGATTTCATAATTGCCTCAACCCTAATGGCGATGGGAATGATGATGATGCCGCCGGTCATCATCTCTTTACCCTTCAAACTGTTATTGTTCGTGCTGGTTGATGGCTGGTCCCTGGTTGTCCAGTCACTGGTGCAAAGTTTCAACCTCTGATCTCAGCCAATGAATCTTGAAACTGCCATCGAACTTTTCCGCCAGATGATCTGGACCAGCTTTATCCTGATCGGGCCCTTGCTGGGAACCGCCATGTTCGTGGGATTGGTGGTTAGTTTAATACAAACAGTGACGAGCATACAGGAGCAAACGCTAGTGTTTGTCCCCAAACTTATCGCAGCGGGCTTAACGTTAATCATCATATCACAATGGATGGTGCGTAGCATCCTGGAGTTTTCGACTCAGTTATTGCAGCGCATCGCAGAGATGGGGCCATGACTATCCCGTTGGAAGATATCATTGTCACCTTTCTCGTCTTTACACGGATGGCGGCGTTCATGCTGTCCATTCCTCTGCTGTCGGGACGCATAATTCCACGCACAGTACGGCTTGGGATTGCATTCACTTTTGCGCTTCTTGTAGCGCCCATGCTAAGGGCGGTTCCTCAACCTGCCCATTACGTTGAACTCATCCTGATAACTGGCTCCGAATTGATGATTGGCCTCTTAATGGGGATGGCGGTAAGGGCTGTTTTTGCAACGGTCGATTTTGCAGGCCATACGATGAGCATGGAAATCGGGCTTATCCGCAGTACGAGCCTGAACCCGCTGAGTGATTTCAGCGGAAGCGGAACATTGGGAGTAGTGCTCTTTTACCTCTCGGTGCTGATATTTATGGTGACCGGGATGCACCATCAGGTGCTGTCAGCAATGGTCAGAAGTTTTACTTACCTTCCACTGGGAGTGGCAATCGTGCAGACATCGCCACTGCCAGACCTGCTAGACCTTACGAGCAATATTTTCCTGGTGGGGATGCTCATGTCCGCTCCCTTTATAGCGGTTAACTTTCTCATAAACACGACCTTCGCAGTGATGGGCCGCGTATCACCGAAAATGAATGTGTTTATGATCAGTTTTGCAGTGAGAATACTGGCCGGCTTAGCCGTGCTTATCTCCACAGCGACACTGTTAACGCATTACATCTACAACCAGTTCCAGGGTACTCCACAGGACGTGCTGAATTTACTGGCAGGATAAAGATGCAGCAGGACGGCGAAAAAACAGAAGAACCCACTGCAAAGAAACTGCAGGAGGCACATTCGCGGGGACAATTTGCGAAGAGCCAGGAGATAGGGACGACCCTTCTGCTCGGGTCGACGATAGTTATACTTGCCTTTGCCGGAAAAGAAAAAGCTGCCGAGGTCGGCCGCATGGCGATTGGAATTTTCAGCAGCCTGCATGATATCCCACTTGACCTCGAAGGGGCGGTCATTCTGCTGCAAGGCACAACCGAGCAAATTTTCCTGATTTTGCTGCCACTGTTTATCGCATCGATGATTGCGGCAGTCGCAGCCGGAGGAATGCAGAGCAGCTTCAAGCTGACCCCAAAAGCGATGGAAGCAAAACTGGATAAGCTCGATCCAGTCAAAGGCTTTGGTAAGATCTTTAATAAGAGGAACCTGGTTCAACTCCTTGTCGATCTGCTTAAGCTATCGGTTTTAATGGGCATTCTCTATGGGTTGATAAGCCGGGTGATGAACGACCCCATTTTTTCAAGTCCAGTTCCGGCAGAATACATCGGCGGGTTTCTATTCGACCTTTTTATCGAGATGCTCACACGCCTGTTGATTGCTCTGTCAGCTATCGCGGCGATTGATTACCTCTGGCAGAAGCGCAAGACACACGAAGAGCTGAAGATGACGAAGCAGGAGGTCAAGGACGAGTTGCGTCAGTCCGAGGGTGATCCCCACGTCAAGGCCCAGCAACGAAGAATGTCCCGTCAACTGATGCAAAAACAAATGACCCAGGCGGTTCCGACTGCGGACGTTGTTGTCACAAATCCGACTCACTTTGCAGTTGCCCTGAAATATGAGCAGGGCAAGGACCTGGCCCCTGTAGTGATCGCAAAAGGACAAGGTGCCTTTGCCCGACACCTCAAGAAGATTGCGAAGGAACATGATGTACCTATGGTGGAAAATGTACCGCTGGCACGGGTACTTTACAAGGTCGGCCAAGTAGGGAAAACCATACCGTTGGAACTTTATGAAGTCGTGGCTCGTTTGTTAGCCAATGTTTACCGCACACACCGTTATTACTTCCATCGCCTGCGTGCCCGAAGAATGAGCAAGACAATACTAGCGTAATTTTTCATGCAGTTAAGATCCATCATCAACCGAATTTTCAGCAGTCCGGACATCCTTTTCACCTTCGGAATGTTCGGGACGGTATTCCTTTTGGTATTACCGATACCTCCGCTGATGATGGACCTGCTGCTTGCTTGTAATGTGGGGATCTCACTTCTCATACTCCTGGTTGTCCTTTATGTAAAGGATCCTCCCGAATTTTCGGTATTCCCGACGATCCTACTCGCTGTTACGCTGTATCGACTTGGGCTGAACGTGGCGTCGACCCGGTTGATTCTTCTCGACGGATTTGCCGGCAATGTCATCAATTCTTTTGGAGATTTTGTCGTCCGCGGAAACTTTGTTGTCGGTGCAGTCGTTTTCCTGATTCTGGTCCTGATCAACTTTGTTGTAATAACAAAGGGTTCCGGACGCATAGCTGAAGTGGCTGCACGCTTCACACTTGATTCAATGCCGGGCAAGCAAATGTCAATCGATGCGGAGTTGAATGCCGGGACGATCAATGAGGTGGAAGCACACCAGCGTCGCCAGAAGCTGCAAAAGGAAGCCGATTTTTACGGTGCGATGGACGGTGCGAGCAAATTCGTCCGCGGAGATGCCATCGCCGGAATAATCATAACGCTGATTAATCTAGTCGGCGGTATCCTGATCGGTGTTTTCCAGAAACAAATGAGCCTGACTGAAGCGATGCAGAAGTATACCCTGCTGTCGATAGGTGACGGTCTAGTTTCACAGATACCGGCGCTCGTTATATCGGTAGGTGCAGGTATGCTAATTACACGCTCGACTGAAAGCAGCGATCTTGGCAGCTATGTCAGCAAGCAACTGACCTACTATCCCAAGGCGCTGGGCAATCTTTCGATCATGATGCTGTATTTGCGATCCTGCCAGGTATGCCGATGCTTCCTTTCTTTGTCCTCTCTTTAATAACCGGCACAGCAGCCTGGTGGTTGCGCAAAGCCCGTAAAATCAGAGACCTCCAGACCCGTGAAGCAGAGAAAGCGGAAGAAGCAAAAGCGGAAGAAAGCAACAAACCCCTGACCCCTGAACAAGACATACAGCAAGTCCTGAGCGTAGACGCTTTTGCCATTGAACTCGGGTACAGCCTGCTTCCCCTGGCGAACAAGAAGAACGATGGTGACCTGATCAGCCGCATAACCGGAGTGAGGAGATCGTTTGCTCGGGATATGGGCATCATTGTTCCACCCATAGCCATACGTGATAATCTTGAACTGGAGACAAACGAATACCGTTTCCTGTTGCGAAACAAGGAAGTTGCCCGTGGAAGTCTGGTGCCCAACCGATGGATGGCCATGAACGTTTCAGGCAGCGGTGCCCATTTGAAAGGACTCCCGACCGTGGAACCGGTCTTCAACCTTGAGGCCGTCTGGATCACGGAAGAGGAAAAGAAAACAGCAGAGGTACATGGATTTACGGTAGTTGACGCACCCAGTGTTCTGATCACACACCTGACGGAGAGTCTCCGCGATAATGCGGCTATGTTACTCGAGCGTGAGGACACGCAGAAACTGATTGAGATGGTGAAGGAAAAGAGTCCGACACTCGTCAGCGAACTACTCCCCGACCTGGTGAATGTCGGGCTGATCCAGCGGGTATTGCAGAATTTGCTACGTGAAAAAATCCCTATCCGAAATCTTACCCTGATTCTGGAGACCATTGCCGACTTTGCATCAGTAACAAAAAATCCGGACGACTTAGCGGAAAGAGTCAGGCGAAGCCTGGGACAATTTTTCGTACCCGAATATGAGAACGAAGAACACGAAATTCAGACCCTGACACTCGAACCGTCCCTCGAACGCAACTTGAGCAACCGTGTAAAGCGAACACAACTGGATGTCCACCTGATGCTGGACCCCCAATTGGCCCAGCATATAATCAGCCAGCTCACCCCACAAGTCGACCGACTGCTAGAAGAAGGCCTGACACCTTTGCTGATAACAACGAGTGAACTGCGTCTTGCTTTCAAGCGGTTTTTTGACCCGAGTTTCCCGCGACTTGTCGTTCTGGCTTACCAGGAAATCCCAAGCCGTAGCACACTCCGGAGTGCGGGGACCATTTCAGCGCCTTTGCCCAATGAACAGCCAGTTGAAGCATCGGAGTTCAATCCTGAAGCGGCCGGGGCTCCCGCATAAACGTAGACAACTGAAACAAAATGAGTGCAACAGAAACAATATCCACCACCCTGCCACCTGGAATAGAGCGGGGTAAAAAATACCGCTTCGTCGTTCGCAGTGCGGAAGAAGCCATACACATTCTACGCACACGACTGGGAGAAGAAGCGAAAGTCCTGTCTGTGAAGCAAATCGGAGGCAAGGGATTGAATAAATTCCTGCAGTCTCCGCGGATGGAAATTATTGCCACGGTTCCCAACACGGGAGCGGATGTGCAATTATCTGAGTCAGCCATTGAAAAACAAGAACCCATTACAAAGAAAAACAATCCGGCGGAGACAACGGAAACGAAAACCGCAGGTGTAGAAGACGCATTACGTGAGGGTTTGGATAGTGGCCCGTCAAAGCCTGCAACAAATTTATATCGCAGCAACGATGAAGTTGCTTCCAGACAAGGCAAGGGAAAGGACATTTGGGAATTACTGAGGCGTTCCCACTTCAGCGAAGGCCTGATAAGCACACTGCGATATGCCTCTCAAGATGGCAGCAGGCTGGAGGACTTGCCCACTAACCTTGCCCTTGCTGAAGTCCGCCAACGTTTGATTCAATCCTACAAGGAACTCGATATTCTTCCCATAACCAAACGTGTTGCATTTTTGGGTACGCCGGGGACCGGTAAAACGACTGCGTTGTGCAAGCGTCTTGCCCATGACATCTTTATTGCCCGCAAGGATATCAGCGTTCTGAAAATTGACAATGACACACCAAATCCGGATGAGGCTCTTTCCATATTCTGTGATGTCCTTGGTGTTCCGTTAATGCGTGATCCGGTTGACCGTGAAGAACTGGAAGGTGGCGATACCCTGTATCTGGATTTGCCGGGTGTAAATCTTTACGAAAATGAAGACTGGGCAAGGCTGGTAGAGAGACTTGATACCCTTGAAGTCCAAACACGTATCCTTGTTGTGAATGGCTGTTACGAGATGGATCAAATCGAGAAGACAGTAATGAAGGGTGAACGTCTGGGTGTTACGCATCTATGTATAACGCATATGGACGAAGTCACCAGCAGTGCGAAGTTCTGGCCTATAGTTCTACGCAGTGGCCTCAGTCCCTACTTCATCAGTAACGGTCAAAGCGTTACGGGAGACTACACTGACGATGTTGAACAGTATCTGAGCGAAAAGAGCTTTCCTCTCCAACATGCCTATTAACAAAAAATTAGCAGAAAATTAAGCCATGATTCCAATCAATACCCATAATGCGCGATTCTTCCTGTCTGCATCAGGCTTTGGCGTGTTTGCGCTCACTTTTTTTGGCAGCCTGAGTTCAGGAGGCGAAGTCACCCATGCCTTGCAAAATGCTTCTATCGCAATGCTATTGAGCGCTTTCCTGATGAAAGGCTTCCTTCATGTTGTGATGCAGTCAGCACGGGCAGCACGAGCAGAGCAACTGAGAAACAAGGCGTCGGAAGAAGCCGATTTATCTGAATCGGGTGAATCCTTGAACAATTAAGACTAAACCACCTTACCCCGGCAACCGATAACCATATAGGATCATGCCGCCTGCCGTAAAAACCCAAGAAAACAAGCCAGTTGTAAAGAACCAACACCTGGCACAAAAGGCTTATGCCCGAGGTAAAAAGATAGAGGTGGAGCCGGATTGGTCCCTTCTGGAAAAGTATCTTCCGCTGGTGAAGTCAATCGTATCAAGGATGCGGATTTACTTTCCTCCGCAAGCGGAACAAGAGGATTTCTATTCGATTGGAATCACAGGCTTGATAACTGCAATCCGCCGTTGCGATCCTGAAAAGATTGATTCGTTCAGCAGTTATGCCGCACTGCGTATCCGGGGTGCAATACTGGACGAGTTGCGTCGGATGGACTGGATGCCAAGAGCTAACAGGATTCGCGCAAAAAAACTTCGACGCACAATCGAAGAGGTGGAACAACGCATCGGAGGTCCGGCAACAGAAGAAGAGATGTGCAAGGAACTGGGGGTATCCCGGAAAGAGTACGCACATTTACTGGATGAGATGCGCCCGATCAGCCTGATCTCGCTGGATAGTCCGGTGGGACAGGAAGACGGAGAAGGCGCTAAAATCCATGAAGTCATCTCTGATGAAACGGAACTGGATGCACGTGAGCGTTGCGAAAAGCGTGAGGTTGTGAAGCTGATGAAAGAGCGCATTCACAATCTACCGGAAGTACCCCGCAAGGTGCTCATGATGTATTACTTTGAGAACATGCGCCTGGCGGAAATCGCGGAAGTCTTTGATCTCACAGAATCGCGTATCTGCCAAATCCACGCACAGGCGATCATAAGCCTGCGCACTTACCTGCAACGGGTCAACAATCGCTAGTTATGCTGCTGATCGCCGGATACCTGATTGTTCTTGTTGCGGTTATTGGAGGTTTCATGATTGCCGGGGGTCACCCCATGCTCCTTGTCCATGTATCTGAATTTGTTGTTATAGGCGGTATGGCACTTGGATTACTGATCATTGCGAGTCCGATGAATGTCTGCAAAAAGATACTATCTAACATCAGCGGCGCCTTGAAAGGAGACAGTTCAAAGAACGAAGAGATCATGGACCTGATGAAGGTGTTGTATGAGCTCTTCATGGTGGGAAGGCGTAATGGACTGATAGCCCTTGATGAGCACATCACCAATCCGCAGGAAAGCTCATTATTAAGCAAGTACCCGTCATTGATTGAAAAGCCAAACCGGATTGAATTTCTGTGTAACGCATTAAGGCCTATTATCGATGGTAAGATCAAACCAGAACAGCTTCAGCAACTTCTGGAAGCAGAAATTGAAACCATGGAGGAAGAAGCGCACGCACCGATTGATGTCCTCAATCTGGTGGGAGACTCGCTACCCGGGATAGGCATTGTCGCAGCTGTCTTGGGTATCATCAACACAATGGCAGCAATTGCGGAAGGGCCTGAAATGGTTGGGAAAAAGGTAGCAGCTGCCTTGACAGGAACTTTTCTTGGGATTCTTGGAGCCTACGGTTTCGTTAACCCTTTAACCAAGCGGATTTCATTTAATAACAAGGCTGAGTTTGCCTATTTCACAACGATGTCTAAAGCGATTTCCGGATTCGCCAAAGGGCTGGCACCCATCATGGCAGTAGAGATTGCGCGACGTTCGCTGGAGAAGTCAATGCAGCCGGCAGCAGCCGAATTGGAAGAAACCTTGAAGTCTCTCAATACAGCGAGCTAAGTGTTAAAGAGGAAGGCCCATGGGAAAGAAGCGACAAGAGCATCATGGCGGGGCCTGGAAAGTAGCCTATGCTGACTTTGTCACGGCGATGATGGCCTTATTCATGGTGCTCTGGATATCCGCACAGGAAAAGGAAATCCTGCTAGCCACATCACAGTACTTCCAGAATCCATTTAATGCACCACTGGACCGCTCGGTAGGCGTCATGAGTGGAGACGGGACACACCCAAAGCGTAACCACCAGAATGACCATCCGCCCACCAACATGGTGGACATGGCGTTCCTGCATAACCTTGCCAACGAGTTTTATCGCATGCTGAATATTGAAGAAGCAGCAATCAATAATCCGATTGACATTAAAGTCACTTCGGATGGTTTAAGGATTGTCGTCTTCGATCGACAGAATCGGCCATTGTTTAAGCCGAACCAGACTGACTACACGGACTGGGGGCACATGGTTATCCAGAACCTGTCCTGGATGGTTGAACGGCATTCATTCAATGTCAGAATAGATGCGCATGTAAACCAGGAAAACGCTGAGATTGAAGAAAACTATGGGCCCTGGGAACTTTCAACAGACCGGGCAAATACAGTACGCCGTAGTTTGATCCACTATGCCCTGGACCCGAGGAAAGTAGAGCGCGTCACCGGCTTTGCGATTCCCGAACATGCTGAAGAAAAAGAGCAACGTGTCGAAATCAGTCTTATCGTTAACTAAAATTTATAAATCCAGATGCAGAACTTCCTAACCGGACGCAAGCAACAGCAAAAAAGCTTATTCTTTGGAAACCGCAAGCCAGAGAAGAACCGGTCTTCAAAGGAAGAAGACACATCAGAACTTATTGAATTAGCTGCTAGCGAGGTAGCGGCTGATAATGCGCCGAGAGTTGAAATGGTGATGGAGAACGACGTTGTTCAACGGATCATAATCACGATGCAGAGCGGACAGCGCATTGAACTGGATTGCGAATATGAGGAGCAGTAAGAGGCTCAAGAGTATCCGTCTGGAAGTGAGCAGGTAGAGCTTGCCGCAAGCCTGGGAAAAAATTGCCCTGCATTAAGGTGCACCGCACTTTTTAAGTTGATTACCAATCATTAATGAAACTGGCACTTCGGATGCTGATCCGAATGTATGTATGTCGGCATCTATCAGGAAGCCAATGCCCTGAGTGGACTTGAGCAATGGCAGGCAGCGATCACTCAAAACCTGGCCAACACATCAACTGCGGGTTTCAAGAAGACGGAGTTTGGATTCAGCTCTGAGCCCAGCCTTGCAGCACGCTATGCAACAAATGGTAATCCTGGTGCAGAGGCAGCAAACGTCATTCTGCAAGCTGGTGCGAATATCAGCTATCAGCAAGGCCAGCTTATCGAAAGTGGGAACCCGACCGACCTTGCCTTAAAAGGCAAGGGATTCTTTGTGATGGAGAACGAGCAAGGTGATACGCTTTACACACGAAACGGCCAGTTTCAGGTTAATGAACAAAATGAACTGGTGAGTAATAATGGCTACATGGTTAAAGCCGGAAATGGAGGCCTGCGCCTGACAGCGGGTAACGGGCCTATGAGTGTCGACCGGACAGGCCGTGTCTTTCAGAATGATATTCCGGTGGGGCGCCTAAGTGTGGTGGATTTTATCAATTACGATGGCCTGAAGCGAGTATCCGGGGGGTTCAAAGTAGATGAGAATTTCGGTGAAAACGTAATTGATGCAGAAAACTTTGAAATTCACCAAGGCTACTTTGAAGGCAGCAACGTTTCACCCATGCGGGAAATGGCAAACCTGATTACAGTGAATCGTGCATATGAAGCGCATACCAACAGTATCCAGAAATTTGATTCAATGCTGGGAAGAGACATCGAAACATTTTCGGCCTAATAACCCTTAAAGCCCAAGAACTTAACACTTTATTCAGGCGCAACCGGCAAGGAGGCTCAGCAACTGAACCTTAATGTGATCGCCAACAACATATCCAACGTCAACACAACCGGCTATAAGAAGAGTAAAGTGGAGTTCCAGGATTTACTCTACCAGAACCCGAGTGCTTCCGGTGGCCAGGATGGAGCCGGCAATACGGTCCCGACAAGTGTGGAACAAGGCAACGGCACCAAGGTAGCCTCAACCAGCAGGGTCTTCACGCAAGGCCAATTGACGCAAACCGGCGAGGAAATGGATATCTCCATCGAAGGTGAAGGATTCCTGCAGATCGATAATCCCGACGGCACAATCAACTATACGCGGGATGGAGCATTAAAGATAGGACCCGACGGGCAGATTGTAAACTCCGAAGGGCTTCCCTTTACGGGACTCGGCACCATACCCACAGAAACAATCAGTGTTTCGATATCCGCAGACGGACAATTCACATTTTCCCTTTCAGACGGAACCACCCAGACCGGTGGATCCATCCAGCTGGCAAGATTCCCCAATCCCGGCGGGTTGAAGGCACTGGGGGGAAATCTATTCCAGGAAACTGAAGCGAGTGGTACCGCAGAACTTGGTACACCCGCACAAAATGGCTATGGAACGATACATCAGGGCTTCCTCGAGATGTCCAACGTTAATGTAGTGCAGGAAATGGTGAATATGATCATTGCACAACGAGCCTACGAAATCAATTCCAAGGCAATCCAAACATCAGATGAAATGCTCGCCCAAATCAACCAGTTATCACGTTAACGATGCGTTCACTTCTTCTGCTAACAATTAGCCTTACGCCCATATAGAC
>CAYQCG010000025.1:0-11600 GCA_964415925.1 uncultured Puniceicoccaceae bacterium
CACCCAGCCAGACAATGAAGGGTCCCGGCAGTATCGGCAGGAAATTGCTGAACAGGCCAACCAGAAACAGTATTGCTACCGTCAGGTGTGCTCCAATTTCCATGAGTTCTGTTGCCGGGAACATTTTTAGTATTAGTTATGGATTTCGTATTTTCGGGTAAGTGCTTTCTTCAGGGAATCGTATTCTTCATCAGTCAGTACACCCGCATCATGTGCTTGCTTGAGATCTGACAGTTCCTCTCCCAGGGTCGGTACCCGGTTGACTGTCTCCAGTCCATCATAAGGATCCGCGTGTTCCACCCTGAATTGGCAGCCTGTTAATGTTGCCAATGGGAGCGCTGTGATAGTTGCGAGCAGGATCAGTTTCAATGGTTTCAATTTTTCCGAATGATTACAGCCTGGCGATCAGGATATTCCCTGAACCACTTTGCGATTGGAGTTCCGGTCCACCTCCATTGATGGTTCCCTCCACGTAATTTCGTTTATGCTTTTGTGAGGAATTTACCTCGAAGTCACTGTTGACCGAACCGGAGGATGTGCGGAGTTCTACATGCGCAGCCAGGTCGCTGGGGAGCATCATGCGAATACTGCCACTTCCGGTTCGGGCATATGAATTCTCGATTAGTGGAGAAGCCATTTTTACTTCGATTCCGCCGCTGCCTGTTGCGAATTTGAAATTACCTCCTTTAATATCAGCATAGATCGATCCGCTTCCGGTGTTCGCTTTTACCGGACCGATGACATTGTGTAGTTTGATCGAACCGCTGCCCGTCGCAGCATCAATCAAGGCCACACAATCATGCAACTCTATGTGGCCGCTTCCGGTGGACAGACTCACGTCACCATCCAGTTCCCGGACCTTGATCAATCCGCTCCCGGTCTCCATTACGCTAAAACCGGTGATCCCGCTGGCCTCGATGCTTCCGCTTCCGGTTTTACCTTCAATGCTGAAGATTTCCGGCACAGTAATTTCGACAGCAAACTTTACCTTCTTGCTCTTGTCTGTAAGACTCAACCAGCCATTGCTTTTCTTTAGCTTTTTGATATCCAGATTCACCGTACTGCCACTCTGGTAGATTTTAGTCTCATAGAGCTTGAACAGGTTTATCGCTTCTATTTTGGTGACTGCGTTCGCAGTCAAAAAAACTTTCACCGTTACCGTATCCGACTTCCCCGTGCGGATAGCCACCGATCCTTTATCCACCGAAAACCTGATCTGGTCGCCGGGGTTAACGTTGAAGGTTTCCTCGATTTGTTTTTCTACCTTTCCACTCAGCGGCAAGGTAATCATTCCTAAGATCAATGTGTAGTTGATAAGTTTATGCATGTGTTTTTCCTCTTCTGACACTTAGCGTAGAAAATGCCAATCCGTAGGTAATTTTGTAAATTACTATTAAACAATAATATATAAATTTTATTCCAAAATTGTTACTTCCCCATTCCAGTTTGATCTGGTTGCCTGATGCAAATCGTGGCGAAACACGCCAAATACTCCTGAGCATTTTCACGTTGCCGTTTCACGCGGCTTCGCTACGCCTTGGCTGATCGTGAGTGAACATAAAGAATCTGTTGATACGTCAGACCTCTACGCAGTCCGTATGCAAAAGCTGGATGCACTACGGGTACAGGGTCAGGACCCGTTTCAGGCAAACTGCGAACAATCCCACACCTCCGCTGAAGCAAAGAATGCCTATGTCGAGGATGAGGAACAAAGCCCGGTCGTCAAAGTTGCCGGACGCCTCATTGTTCAGCGCCTTATGGGCAAGGCTTCCTTCAGCAAAATCCAGGACCGTGCCGGTGCCATTCAACTCTATTTCAAGCGCGATATCGTTGGAGAGGAAGAATACGCCGCGTTCAAGAAATTTGACCTCGGTGATTTCATCGGTGCAGAGGGTACGCTTTTTAAAACGAAAACCGGTGAAATCACGGTTCGCGTTACAAAGTTCACCCTCGTCTGTAAAACGCTCAGGCCCATGCCGGAAAAATGGCATGGCCTTACCGATTCCGAGCAGATTTACCGACAGCGTTACCTTGACTTAATGTCCAATGATGACACCCGGGCACGTTTCAGGCTGACGACCGAGGTCATCCGCAGTATTCGCAGGACTCTGGACGACCTTGACTTCCTCGAAGTCAATACGCCCATCCTCCAGCCGGAAGCAGGTGGCGCCGCTGCTCGCCCTTTCGTAACCCATTTTAATGCCCTCGATTGTGACTTCTTCCTCCGCATTGCCCTCGAACTGCATCTCAAGCGGTTGCTCGTCGGTGGATTTGACCGCGTTTATGAGCTCAGCCGCGTTTTCCGCAACGAAGGCCTTTCTCGTCGGCATAACCCGGAATTCACCATGCTCGAGGTTTATCAGGCATATACGGATTTTCGGGGAATGATGCGGCTTGTCCGTGCCATCTTTGATGATATCTGTTCCAACGTGCTGGGAAAGACCCAAATCGAGCGTTACGACGGGCAAACCATCGAATTGGGCGGCGAGTGGAAGGAAGCCCGTTACAAGGACCTTATTATCGAAACAACGGAAGATCCTGAGTGGTTCAGTCGTAGCAGGGAAGAGAAGCTGGCATGGTGCGATAAGACCGGTATCGAAGTCGATCCCAAACGAGAAGATTTTGAAATCACCAACAATGTCTTTGAAAAGCGGATTGAGCCAAACCTCATCCAGCCAACCTTCGTTACCCATCTGCCTAAAGATATTGTCCCCCTCGCCAAGCTCAGTCCTGACGATCCGGATACTGTCGAAGTCTTCGAACTTTGTATAAACGGTCAGGAAATCGCGCCCGCCTACAGCGAGCAGAACGACCCCGTCAAGCAACGTGAAGCTTTGGAACGTCAGGCGGGCGAAGAAGTCCAAAAGATTGATGAGGATTTCCTGCTCGCCCTTGAGCACGGCATGCCTCCCGCTGGTGGGATGGGTATCGGGATCGACCGGTTGCTGATTCTTCTGACTGGAGTACCCGGCATTCGTGACGTTATCCTCTTTCCGGCTATGAGACCTGAAAAAGAGATTTGAAATTCCCCTGGTATAGTTACTTGGCCCTCAAACAGTTGTTTCCGAGTGGTCGTTGGCTTCCCGCACCATTCTTCCTCATTTCGGTGACTGGGATCATGCTTGGGGTTGCCGTGCTGATCGTTGTCCAGAGTGTTATGGGCGGTTTCGGGCGGACGCATCGTGAGAAGATAATTGAGATGGACGGCCACATGCGCGTGATTTCAGGCCGCATCATTTACGATCACACGGAAATCCTCGATCAGTTGAGAGCAAAGCCTGAAGTGGTTGCTGCAACCGCCTACGCTAATGGGTTTGTTATGCTCCAGCACATGAACCGGCCGGTCTTTCCCGCTGTCCGTGGCCTGGATTTCCAGAGTGAACAACAGGTCATCCCGATGGAGCAGTTCATCCGGATGGGAAGCATCGATGATATGGATGACGATACCGTCCTGATCAGTTCAACCCTGGCCAATCAAGTCGGGGCCTATATTGGGTCAACCGTCGAAATCTACACTCCGCTCATGCTGGAGTCCCTCAAGAATGATGAGGTCCTCTTGCCCATCGAACTAACCGTGGTTGGCCTTTTTGAGGTTGGAGTGCATCAGATCGATAGCTCCGTTATCATTACTACATTACGCCGCATGCAGGACCTCTATGGTCTCCGTGGAGGCGTTCATGGAATTTCTGTTAGGCTTAAGGAGAATGTCGATGAACTTGCCTTCACCGACAGCTTCCAGAAAGAGCTTCCCCCGCCTTACAGGGCTCAAAGCTGGATGGATCAGAACGAAGACTTTCTCTGGGTCCTCGCTCTGGAAAAAAATATGATGCTTTTTCTCCTCCTCTTTATTGTCCTGGTCGCCGCTTTCGCCATTTCGATCGCCCAACTGCTAACGGTTCTGCGGAAAACCCGAGAAATCGGCCTCTTCGGTGCTATGGGTGCACGACCCTCACAGTTGGCCGCTGGCTATTGTTTTCAGGGCTTCTTTCTGGGTATCCTCGGAACCGGTTGCGGCATCGCACTCGCCATGATCCTTCTCCATTATCGCAACGCGGTTGTCAGGTTCCTCGCCGAGCTGACTCAGACGGAAGAGGCCCTCAATCGCTTTTACCAGTTCTCCGAGTTGCCCGTTCATTATGCCCGTGAGGACTTCGTCGTCATCATTACTTGTACTTTGATTCTTTCCACCCTGGCCGGATTGATCCCGGCATGGCGCGCCGCGCGTCTTAAACCGGCCGATGCGTTGCGCACGGACTAAGCTATGGACTCCAATGTCATAAGAGCTGTCGAACTGACTAAGAGCTTCACCAGCGGGGTGCAGACGATCGAGGTTTTGAAGGGGGTAAGTCTTTCCATTTCCAAGGGTGAGCGAATCAGTATTCGCGGTGAATCCGGTAGCGGGAAGACAACACTGTTGAATATTCTGGCAGCCTTGGAGAGTACCGATTCGGGGGAATTGTACTGGGAAGAGAAACAGGTCAAGGGTAGCTTGAGCCGCTATGCACGTCAAAGGGGCAGGCTGATCGGGATGATCTTCCAACACTACTATCTGATTCCGGAATTGAATGCATGGGAGAATGTCTTCATGGCGGCACGGATTGCTGGCCGTAATGGTAGCTGCGAAAAGAAACGGGCGAAGGACTTGCTCGGTTCAGTCGGCATGCACCACCGGATCAACGGTAAGGTGAATGAGTTATCCGGCGGTGAGCGGCAGCGTGTCGCCGTAGCCCGTTCGCTGGTCAACCAGCCCACTGTCATTCTGGCGGACGAGCCTACCGGCAATCTTGATGAGAAAACCGGTGTCGGGGTGATTGAAGCCCTCTTCAAAGCTTGTGAAGAACTAAATGCCAGCCTTGTCCTCGTCACCCATAATGCTGATTTTGCTATCCGCGCGGAACGGCGTTACCTTCTCACCAAAGGGCGTCTCTCGGAGGCTTGAGCTTGCCAGCCCTTCCTGACCACTCCTGTATATCTGCATGACCGATACGAAGCGCATACGCGTCGGTGTCGTTGGCGTTGGTTATCTCGGACAGCACCACGCCCGGCTCTACAAAGAAATCGATTCCGTCCAACTGGTTGGGGTCTACGATACCAACAGGGAACGTGCCGCAGAGATTGCCGCTCAACAGGATTGCACGGCTTTTGAATCAGCTCTCGATCTGGCCAGGGAGTGCGATGCCGTCAGTATCGTTGTCCCCACAGACAGGCACTGCGATGTCGCCCTCGAGGTCTTGTCAGAAGGCTGTCATACCTTGATTGAAAAGCCTTTATGCACCAGCCTTGAAGAGGCTGAGAAGATTCTCGCAGCGGCACAGGCGGTTGATGCCCTGGTTCAGGTCGGGCATGTCGAGCACTTCAATCCCGTCATGGATTACCTCGAAGGTGCCGTGCAAAGACCGCAGTATATTACTGCCGACCGGCTCGCGCCGTTCAATCCTCGGGGTACAGAAGTAGGCGTTGTATTGGATCTAATGATACACGATATTGGCGTCGTGCTGGAACTGGTCCGTTCGCCCATCGAGCGTATTGATGCCGTGGGCGTGAATGTCCTGTCCCAAAGTGAGGACATTGCCAATGCCCGTCTGCAGTTTGCTAACGGCTGCGTCGCTAACCTTAACACCAGCCGTGTCAGCCTGAAAAAGATCAGGGAAATAAGGGTCTTCCAGCCTAGCGCTTATCTTTCCCTCAATTTCATGGAGCAAAAAGGTCATCTGCTCCGTAAGGTTGGCTTGCAACTGCAGCGTGAAGATATCCCGATCAATAAAGGGGAACCGCTCCGGCTCGAACTCGAATCCTTCATCGAGTGCGTCCACCAGCAGAACGAACCAAAAGTCAGTGGCGGTTTAGGCAAGACGGCACTGGAGGTTTCCCTGCAAATTACTCAACAGATCAGGGAGCAGATGCAGCGATTGTCCACTGATATAAAATGAGCGATACCGCTGGAGTCTCCCGCTTTGATCCCCCTGCAAAGGGCAGGGTGGATATCCTCGTAATCGCCGGTGAGCATTCAGGAGATCAGCACGCCGCAGAAATGGTCAAGGATCTGCTCAATGGCAGGCCGGATTGTGCGGTTTGCGCCCTTGGCGGTGCCCGCTTGCAGAAAGCCGGTGCGCAGGTGCTCTTTGATCTTCCGGCCCATAGTGTCGTCGGTCTGTTCGAAGTCCTCAAACATTACGGTTTCTTCAGGAAGCTTTTTCAGGAAACGCTCCGATGGATCAGGGAGCATCAGCCCAGGGTCGTCTGCTTCGTCGATTACCCGGGTTTCAACCTGCGGCTTGCTCAACGCCTCTTTAAGGACGGTCTTGCCCGCAAGGCCCGGGGTCCGATTCAATTGGCTTATTACATCTCCCCACAGATCTGGGCCTGGAAATCACACCGTCGCTTCAAAATGGCGAAGTTGCTTGATTCCATGGCAGTTATCTTCCCTTTCGAACTGCAGAGCTATGCGGATACCGAATTGAATGTACGGTTTGTCGGTCATCCCTTCATGCAGGAAGGCCACAGGCCGCCCGTTTCCTATGATGCGCAGGCTCCCATCCTCCTCCTGCCGGGTAGCCGCAGGCAGCCGGTTCAACGCATTTTTCCTGTTCTGTTGGAAGCTTTTTCTCTCTTCTGTCTGCATCGCAATAACTCGAAAGCCCTCGCGCTATATCCCGATGAAGCGATCCGTGATGTCTTTTCCTGTATTCTGGAAAAGTATCCAGATTTGAATGACAAAGTGGAATTGTGTCAGGTCGGCGAGAATGCCGTCGGCAAAGCTGTGTTGACCAGTTCTGGTACCATGTCGCTCGCCTGCGCCCTGGCCGGTATCCCCGGAGCAATTTGCTATCGTGCCCACCCCTTCACCTATTGGGTCGGTCGCAGGGTCGTTAAAGTCCCCTACCTGGGCATCGCGAATCTGCTCCTGCCGGATGATCCCCCTTATCCTGAGTTTATCCAGGCAGATGCCAAGCCCGAAGCCCTCGCCGGTCACCTGGAAAAACTAGTTCGTGATGCTGAAGCACAAAAACACGCCGAAATAGTCTCAGAAAAACTCAGGGCTCAGTTATCAACTCCGCCCGAAGCCTCTGCCGGGCGCTGGCTCGAGGATGTGTTATCCCAGTCGTAGCTCTTCTTCGCGGCTTTGGATGCCGTGCTTTGTAATCGGGGTTCAATCTCCCTCCATAATCTTTCGGCACGCTCCGCCGCAAGTAGCCGGCACTCTTCCAATTCCGCTTGCCGCGCTTTGAGGTTCTCGTTCGAAATAGTCGCAAGGTCGTCAAGTGTGTAGAGGAATACATTTTCCAGTTCGTTGACTGCTGGATCAACATCACGCGGAACCGCCAGATCGATAATAAACAGCGGGCGCGCCGGCCTCAAACGCATCATGGTCTCAACCGCCTTCAGTTCGAGAATGTTTCCGGGGGCTGAAGTCGTACAGACGACCACGTCACAGAGCCGTGCCTGCGATATCCAGTTGGAAAACTCGATCGCTTCAGCCCCTATCCCCTCTGCCAGTTTTGTTGATTTCTCTGTGTTACGGCTGGTAAGATACAAGTGCCTTGCTCCGCGGTTGAGGAAAGCTTTGGCCGTGTCCAGGCCGACTTGTCCTGTTCCCACCACCAGAATCCGCCGTTGTTTCAGCTTGTTGAAAATTCGCTCCGCCAAACCTACCGCGACATTCCCCAGACTCACTTGTCCGTGACCAATTGCCGTATGCGTCCTTAACCACTTCGCAGCCTGGAATCCCTTTTGGCAGATACGGTGCAGGACAGGCCCTATGGTTTGTGAGTCGTTTGCCTGTGAATATGCTGCTTTCACCTGTCCCAAAACTTCGGTCTCCCCAAGAATCTGGGAATCAAGCCCCGTGCAGACTTCTATGAAATGCGTTACCGCTTTATCCGCGCTTCTTGTGTGATAGTATTCTTCCAGTTCTTTTCTGCCTATTTTAAAGAGATCCGCCAGAATGCTGTTCACCTCATCCTTGATGGGATTATTACTTACCGCGTAGAGTTCCCAGCGATTGCAGGTCGACAGGATCATGAATTCTTCCATCGAGCCATGACTTTTAAATCGTAGGCCTGCCTCAACAAGTTGCTTTTCTTCCAGGTTTAGCCTCTCACGGATTTCTATCGGTGCAGTGCGATGGCTGTAGCCCAGGCAAATCAGTTCTTTCGCTTCCGTTTCAGGCATCTTTCATGACTTCCGGTATGATCTCTTCCTGTGGTGCCTGTCGGCTCAGTTCGACGGGCCACAAGGCAATCAGGGCTACTATGAACAGCGCAATGCAGACTCTCGCCAGGCGCACCCCGTGTAGAAATTGTTTCCAGCGCAAGAGGAGCACCACGCAATAACAGGACCAGATCACCATCGCCGAGATCAGCTTGAAACGGGTCACACTGTCAGGTTCTTGCCGCCAGTAGATTGTTCCCAAAACTACCGCCACGCTGTAGACGATCGCAGAGGTCAACAACAGGCGTCCGTTCACCGTCTCCAGTTCCATGATCGATGGCAGGTTGCCAAACAGTCCGCCAAATCGCTTGCGCTTCAGGCCATAATTCTGGAACAGGAGCATGGCGGATGTCAGGAACAACAGGGCAAACACACCGTAACTGAAGATCGCGAGCGCTGCATGTGTTTCCAGCAGTGGATCAGCGAAAATCCGCTCACCATAATTTGCATCCCAGCCGGGTATGATAATCGGCAGCAACCCCATAACCGCCGCCAATGCCGCACTGAAAAATCCCAGCAGACTCATCCGGTACGCAGGTCCGACAATCCCGTAAAGCATGACTGTCGACCAGCTGATAAACTGGAAGATTTCGAATGGATTCCCAATCGGGCAACTGCGCACGTCCTGCCCGCGTATGTAAAGACCGGCTGTTTGTCCCGCAAAGCCCGCCAGTAGAAGCAGGCTGACAACCGCATAGGGATATGGTTTTTTGCGCAGCAACTGTAACAGTCCGGCAGCGAATGCCAGACTGTAGAATCCTGCTCCTATCGCAAATAATGTTCGATCATCCATTAACTCACGCTCACAGGCGCGGCTTGCCACGCCTCAACTTTTCTGCGCATATATTCAACCCAGTCTGCATGAGTATTTAAACACGGGATTAGTTTCAAGTCTTCTCCGCCTGCCTCAATAAAAGTCTCTTTCCCCTCTTCCGCAATTTCCTCCAGAGTCTCTAGGCAGTCCGTTATGAAGGCCGGGCAGATCACAAAGACCTTCTTCACGCCCTCTTCTCCAAAGCGCTCCAGTGTCTGGTCCGTGTAGGGCGTTAACCATGGATCCTTCCCCAGGCGTGACTGGAACGAAGTAAAATAACGGTCCGGTTCAAGCCCCGTTTTCTCCACAAATAACTCCACTGTTTTAACACACTGGTGCCGGTAGCAGGTCGCATGTGCTGGATGGCACAATTGGCAGCAGTCCGGCCTCGAAAGACAGTGCGCGTGCGATGGATCGCTCTTTCTCAAGTGACGTTCCGGCACGCCGTGAAAACTGAAAAGCAGCTTGTCAAAGTCTTCCTCCAGATAAGGCTTTGCGCTTTCTGTCAGGCAGTCAATGTACTCAGGGTCATTGTAGAAGGGCTGTACGATCTCCACCTTGAGGTCCGGCTTACGGGCCTGCACTTCCTCCATCACTTTTACCACCACCGTCTCGTAACTGGACATCGCATAATGCGGATAAAGCGGAAAAAGCAGTAATTCCTCTACGCCCTCGTTGATCATTTTCTCAACCGTAGCGGGAATTTCCGGCTGCCCGTATCGCATCGCCAGTTCCACCGGCACATCTACCTTCGACTCCAGTAACTCCCGCTGCTTGTAACTCGTCACGATCAGCGGCGAGCCTGCATCCGTCCAGATACTGCTGTAGGCTTCTGCCGACTGTTTGGGCCGGAAGGGCAGGATGAATATGTTCAATACCATCCAGCGGATCGGCGCAGGTGCGTCCAATACCCGGGGATCGGACAGGAATTCGCGCAGATAGCGTCGCACATCCGATACCTTCGTGCTGTCAGGGGAGCCTAAATTTACCAGTAAGACTGCTTTCTTGGACATATCTACGAGTTCGTAAGCTTGATCGAATTGTCAACTGCGGGCCAGCTTTTCGGCCGTATGTATCCCATTGTAAATACAGTCTCCTGCACCCACCCCATCCCGGTAGTTGCCAATAAAGTAAAGTCCGGGGTGGCTGACTTCCAGGCTCTTCAGGGCATCCAGCCGGAGGTCCTGGTTCAGGTCATACTGTGGTATAGCCTCCGGCCAGTAGGTGTGTTTCCGGAAGACCGGATCGCCCTTCACACCGAGCATTTTTGACAGTTCTCCCATCACCTTCGGGAGGACGTCTTTTTCGCTCATGTGTGCCATATCCGGACGGTCTACGCCGCCCAGGAATAGGATCAGGCTGACAAAATCTTCAGGCGCTCGGTTCGGAAATAAACTGGAGAAAAAGATCACTCCCAGGATATCCCTTTTCTCGACTGCAGGGATGAGCATCCCGAAGCCGTCCAGCGGATGTTCGATCTGTTCGCCCTTGAAGCCCAGGAATAGCGTCGATACCGGTGCATAGGGCATATCGTAAAGGGGTCCCAGGCATGCCCTTATTCCCCGTGTCCACGGCAGTGTCGATAACCTGTTGGCCAGCACCGCGCAGACGAGTGCGTCGTATTTTTCGCTGAAATCGCTGCTCTTTGCGCTGCCCCGAACCTCCCATCTTTCATCGATTGCCGTTAGTCTGGCTTCGGTTACGATCTCTTCCTCCAGCGCTTTGGCTAGGGCATCGGTGACGGTTTGCATCCCGTTTTCAAACGTCACCATCTTTGGCTTGTAGCGTTTGGCTCCTCCCTTAAGTCCCGCCTTGATCAGGGACCCGTGCTTCTGCTCCAGTTCATGGAATCGCGGAAACACGTGCTCCATCGACAGTCGTTCCACGTCTCCCGCATAGATACCCGTGATCAACGGAGCGATCGCGTAATCGACAAACTCCCGTCCCATCCTCCGTTTGAAAAACGAGGCTACGCTCTCCACCACTTCCGGATTCCCCCTTGGCCGGAAGGGTTCTCCCAGGAGCTTGAACTTTGCCCCCACCGAAAACAATGGCGTCGTCGCAAAGCTGATTGGCGACATCGGTACCGCCACCGGCCTGCCGTTTTTCAGGATGTATCGCTTATTTGCTCTTTTGTCAGGCTCTCTCCATACGGATGACAGCCCAAGTTCATCCTTGATCAGCGCTTCCACTTCCGCCTGCTTGATCAGCATTTCGTTGGGTCCCTCTTCATGCAGGTAGCCCTCAATGCGTGATGTTTTAATGACTCCCCCCACACGGTCTGAGGCCTCAAATAGCCGAACTCGTTTGCCCAGTCGCTTCAGCTTCCAGGCTACGGATAAACCGCTGATCCCGCCCCCAATGACTGCTACTGTTTCAATCTTTTCCATTGTTTAGATTGTCTTGGAATGGCGTCCTGCTGTCTGGGCCAGGTTTGCATCAAAGGCCATTGCTACATTACGCAGGAAATAACGGCCTGTTTCAGTAACTTCTATCCCATCGGACTGCAGCCTCACCAGGCCGTCGGATACCATTTCACGGAGACTCTACAGACTGTCTCGGCAATGCTCCCTGT
>CAYQCG010000026.1:0-11545 GCA_964415925.1 uncultured Puniceicoccaceae bacterium
AATGGGAGAAAGAAGAGCTGCGTAAAGTGAACCTTAAAGAAGACCAGTATAAACAGTTTTTGGGTCTGGACGCTTTGGCTAATACCGGTGAACTCACTCCATTCGAAGCCATCCGTTTTGCGCCCACCCTTGAATACAACGGTATAGGCGGCGGCTATCAGGGAGAAGGTTCAAAAACCATTATTCCCTCCAAAGCTTTTGTGAAAATTAGCTGTCGGCTGGTTGCCAACCAGAATCCTAAAGAAATTCAGCACCTATTAAAAGAGGCCATTCGCGACCGCGCTCCGGCCGGGGTGACGGTCTCCTTCGAAGATCAGCATTGTGGCCATGCATACCGGGTAGTTCCACCTGGCAAGCCGGATACTCCTTCCGACCAAAATCCAGTTTTGGCCCGCGGATTCAAAGCTGCCGATCTCGCAATTAAAGAAATTGTTGGTGAAACTCCTGCTTTCCTTCGTGAAGGGGGCAGTGTTCCAATCATTGCAGATCTTAAAGCGGAGTTGGGCTTGGACTCAATTATGGTTGGCCTTTTTACGCCCGAAGATAATCTTCATGCCCCGGATGAGAGTTTGCACATAGGGCTGTTCACCAAAGGGATACAGGTCTCTAAGTCCATTCTTAAAGCCATGGCAGAAAAGGATTAGCTCTTAATTTAGCCGAGACTCTAATTGGGTAAAAAGCGCTTCCAGAAAATCCGTGTTTTCCCATCGATTCAGTTGTTTACGGGCATCATTAGTCAGTTCACGGACTCGTTCCTGCGAGGATTCCAATCCATGCAAGGCGGGATAGGTGTTCTTGTTCCGTTCACCGTCAAGTCCTGCCTGTTTGCCTAATGTTTCCGTATCACTGATCGCATCAAGAATATCGTCCACGATTTGAAAGGCCAGGCCGAGATTCTTTCCAATTATTCTGGCAGCTTCCAAATCCTCCTGGTCGGCATTTGTCAATAACATGCCCATGACAATGCATGAGCTAAGTAAAGCTGCGGTTTTATTCAGGTGTATAAAGTCAAGTTCTGAAGCGTTTAAGAGTTTTTCCTCACCCTCTATATCAGCCATCTGGCCACCTATAAGCTTTTGGCTTCCAGCAGCATCTGCCAGCTCCAATACTAAACGATGGGCGACGACCGGACTGTTTGTATAACCTTTTGCAAGAATCGCAAATGATTCAGTTAATAACGCATCACCTGCCAGCACCGCCGTTGCTTCGTCGAACTTTATATGACAACTGGGACGTCCACGCCTAAGAGGTGAATCATCCATACTGGGCAAATCATCATGGATCAGGGAATAGGTATGAAGGCACTCAACCGCAACGGCTGCCGGAATCGGGTCTAGTCGCTCTTCAAACAGTTCGCTCGCAGCCATCACGAGAACCGGGCGTATACGTTTACCTCCTGCTGCCATGCTGTACTGAACTGCCTGGTGTATCCGGACGGGGCGGGTATCGGCTGCAGGAAGCCAGTTTTGGATACCGGCTTCGATTTTGTCACGATAGGATTTTAACTTTGCTTCCCACGACATACGTAACTAGGTATTGCTGTTTTCATCTGATTGTTCACGCTTAAAATGTTGGTAAACCACCATTTCGAAGACCTTTGCAAGCGCATTGTCAACCAGGAGCAATTCCCCCGTTGCTTACTATTGGGTGGAATTATTGGATTTATTCCTGTCATAAATCTTATCCTGCTTGGCTATTTTTACCGCTACAGCCTGAATTTTCGAGAGACCGGTAATTTGGATTTACCGGATTGGAGTGATTGGAAGCTCTACTTACGGGATACGGTTGTTACATTAGGTGTAATACTCCCGTATTTATTAATTCTCTGGGTCGTGGGACTTTTACTGAATTACTTATTTCTAATTGTTACCACTACGGTTTTCGGCGTTCTGGGTATCGGTTTTTTAGGTGAAGCACTTGGTATGCTGCCATTAATGGCTACTATTTTCCTGTCGGTTCCACTTGCCCTTGCGTGTATATATACATATCAGACTAGAGAAAATTGGGAAGACCTCCTGCAATGGGAAGCTGTATTCCGTTTGCTTGATATTACGCTCAAGCCGCTTCTGGTACCTCTCCTCTCATTTTTAGGTTTACAATTTATTGGATTTCCAGTTTACGGATTTGCTATCTTCATGGGACTGACTTGTATAGTTCCTTATACCATAGCGCTCTTCAGTATCGCACTGCAACGTAGCAACTAATATTTATTTAATCCATGCCTCATTACGATTACGCCTGTAAATTTTGTGATTATGAATTGGAGGTATTCCAGTCGATGTCTGAATCACCTAAAGTAAAATGCCCAAATTGTGGCAGACGTGGGTTAAGACGCATGATAGGGACAGGAGCAGGATTAATTTTTAAGGGTAGCGGGTTTTATCAAACTGATTACAAAAACAACAATGATACGTCAGATAAAGAGCCCAAAGACAGTAAACCGGCGAAGGATACTGCTAAAGATTCGGCTCAAAAATCCGACTCGACTTCTAGCGCGAAAGATTCTTCGCAATCTGCATAACCTTCAACAGGAGGCTTTCCATGGCCCGTAAAAAACGCATCGACTACTCACCCAGCTTCGGCACGATTCTGATTGTTGCTGGCCTGGCTCTTGTCATTGGAGTTTTACTTGCTGCTATTCAACTCTTTCGTCAGAGCGTGGATGAAGTAACCAGTATGCCTGCAGTGGACAAAAGAGAACCGGGGGTCGTTTACTACCACAAAGGTGCTTCCAGTAGCGCCGTGGACTGGCGGGCCTTACTTCAACAATTGATTGAATCTCCATCCGGAACAGTTGCCATTCCTGAAGGTGCCATAAACCAATGGGCTAACGCAGCATTTCGTGTTCAAGCGAATAGCAGTGAGAATTCTCCACTGATAGTGCCTGAACAGCCGAATGTAAGGCTAATCGGGGACGGACTTGTTCAGATTGGGGTGAAATTTACCATACCTTCAATTGATGATAAACGCTATACTTATCAGACAAAGGGTCATTTGATCAAAAGGGGTGGTGTAGTGACATTTGAACCCATGGAAGGTATGTTGGGTCGCAGTCCTTTACTTCTGTTAAACAGCTATCTATTTTCTGCTCTGATTACACCTTATTTGCAATCCGAAGACATACAGGCACTATTTGCCAGCTTCGAAAACATCGATTCATTGGAAGTGGGTGATGGGCAACTCACCCTCTCCTTTTAATGATTTTAACTTAGTTATGCGACGACTGATCCTATTGGGGATTGCCTGCAGTATATTTTTTGTGCATGCGCAGGAGTTGCCCCAGGAAAAGCCGGAAACTTTCGTTACCGATGCCTTTGTTGTAAGTGCTGATCAGGTATCTGGAATACTCCTTGTCAGTGAAATCTGTGAGAAAGTGGAACGGGGATTAAAACCACATTTTAATCGTATCAGAGGTTATCCGGAACGCGTTGAGGTACGCTTATTGTCACCTGGAGAATTTAAAGACATACAAGACTATCGCCTGGTATTAAGAGTTACTGGGGAAGTTAGGTTGGACATTTGCTGGTCGGAGAACCTGAAAGAACATGTGTTGTGGCAATGCCTCATAGAAAGTTGGTTGATGCGTTGGCGAACCTGGTTTCTGGGTCCAAACAATTCTAATTTGCCGCTTTGGCTGATTGAAGGACTTACCTATGAATTGTTGCAATCTAATGAGATAGATTTTGAGAGTAAATCACCTGAAAATGGCATTATTGATATATCTGAGAGTTGGAATTCCCCAATACAGTTAATGCGGTCGACAAGAAGAGACATTATACAACATGGCCTTTTTTGGGAATACCTTGTTACAACTACAAATCGATCCTCAGACATTCGTTCCTTTACTTCACAGATAGTATCAGAAGCACCCCCACTATGGGCACTTTTTGAAGGCTTGAATTTGGATATCTCCGAAGAGGAACTTACTTCACGTTGGTTCGTTTACTGGAACAACTATTGGCTGCATCATGAAACAACTAATCTTGTGATCAGTTTTTGGCTTACTGAGCTTCAGCGTCTCAGTCGAATTGTGATAAACGACAATAGCTCAGAAATGCAAACTCCAGTCAGTCACTTGAAGACAAGGCACCTGTCCGACTCTCTTCGAAGTGAATTGGAAAGCAGAATTCTGTTTCTGGAAGAAATCCGTCAAATGACTGGTAATGAGTTCGATCAGATTATCGACTCTTTAAAGAGTTTACATCTTGCTATTTTGAACGAAAGCGACACCGAAACTGTTGCCTACAGGTCCTCTCTGCTGGAAGAGGCATTCAATTCTTTTACCGCATCAGCGAATCAAGTCATCGAATAAGTCTGACTGAGTGTCACTATCCGTTGCTTCAATCTGAAGCGGTGCAACGAGTAGCTGCGCATTTAGGCCTGGCATGCGCTCTGAAAATTCAGAACCTTCTGGAGTTGACCTCAGAGCATACTGAACCATTCCCATTTTGGCATCGAGATTATCCACCATTGAGACGAACACAGCTTCCGGAGTGGCCGCATAAACTGCAGCGCCCCATTCAGGTTCACCCTGATGACTCAGGATAATATGCTCAAGACGTTCCAAAAGTTCATTTTCCAGCTTTGTTTTAAGTGCAGCCTTACGTGCTGTTCTATAACCCAGGACAACATGTCCCTGCATTAGACCACTGCGGGTTTTTTGATTCGATAACCCGCTGGAGAACTCATCGCATTTACCAATGTCATGCAGTATGATACCGCTCATCGCTAAATCCGAATTCACTTCAGGATAGAGGGGCAGGGTGGCCTTTGCAATTCGACAGCAGCGCACCGTGTGCTCCAGTAATCCATGACGATAAGCATGATGCATGGCCAATGCGGCAGGACTATTCTTAAAAATTTCTCCATGTTCTTCCAGGGCTACCTCCACTGTTGCCCTGAGTGGCGGATGGTTGATCGATTTAATAAATTCCTCCAATTCATTCCATAAGTGCTCAGCCTCGATGGGTGAGCTTTCCACCAGATTCTCTGCCGCATCTCCCAGCTCTTCTTCAGGAATAGAATCGATCATATCCAGTTTGGGAGAGAATCTGCCTTGGTAATAAGCGGTATGTCCCCTAACATGCACAACGGACCCTTCGGGTAGTTTCTCGAAAAAGAGAAAATCTGCATTATCCTGAAAACTAACGACTTGAAATGCTCCTGTCTTATCACCCAGTTCTATTGCAAGGAAAGCCGTTCCATTCTTAGTTTTACGGGTGGCAATAGATTTGACCAGTAATACAGCTTCAAACCGTATACTCTGGTCTTTGGGTGTCGTCTTGAGTTCTGAAACTGTCATAGCTTCTACAAGAGCAGCCAACTGCCAAGGCTCAAGAAGATAAAGAAGCCGGCTATGTCAGTTATACCCGTAAGGAATATGGAGGAACTTTGTGCGGGATCCAATTTTATCCTTTCAAGCATAAGCGGTATAAAAGCACCAGCCAAGCCTGCCAGTGCCATATTTAGTGTCATAGCAGATATAACAACAATGCTGAATATAATATTGTTAGTTAAGATTCCTGCAACAGCCGCCGCAACAAGGCCCACCAATAGTCCGTTACAAACTCCGAGAAAGGCTTCCTTTCGGATAATCTTCATCCTGTCACTATCCCTGATCTCATTAAGCGCGATGCTCCTGATGGCAATTGCCAGAGCCTGATGCCCTGCATTGCCACCAACACTGGCTATAATTGGCATATATGCGGCAAGTAGGGGTAAAGCACCAATTTTTTCTTCAAAAGCCATGATAACGACCGCTGCGAGAAAGGCCGTTACCAGATTGACCTGCAGCCATGGATTGCGATTGCGGATGCCTACACTGATGTCATCGAAGATATTGGCTGTTCCTCCAGCACCATGAAGTAATTGCATGTCCTCAGTTGCTTCTGTATGCAAGACGTCGATCACATCATCGTGTGTGATAACACCCAGTAAGGTCCCTTCTGGACCAACCACTGCCAAGTCTGGCAGATTATATTCAGCCATCAGGTTAGCAACAACTTCCTGGTCGGTATCTACCGTGACAACTCCCCGGATGTCTGTGTTCATGACCTCGGAAACTTTTTGATGGGGCCTGGCCTGAATTAACTTCCGAAGTGAAATCGTGCCGAGTAGCTTTTCATCCTCATCTACAACATAAACATAATGAAGGTCTTCATGTTTATCGGTGAATTTTCTAATTCTGGTTATTGCTTCATCAACGCTTTCATCTGCCAATGCAGTATCCACTTCGGGATTCATGATCCCGCCGGCTGTATCAGGCTCGTAGGTTAGCAGGTCACGGATATCTTCGGCGGATTCTGGCTCCATCTGGTCGAGGAAGCGTTCCTGGTCTGATGTCTCAAATTCAGCGAAAATATCTGCGGCGTCATCCGGATCTACATCCTGAAGTATCGCTAAAGCGCGATTTGCACGCATCGCGCTAAGGGTTTCAGCAGCTTCTTCCTCGTCCATTTCGGCAAGGACGTCGGAACTCTTCTCATCATCCAACAACCTTAAGATGATGCGGCGTTGCTCAATTTCCAGACGTTCCAGAAACTGTGCAATTAATAAAGACGAGGTTGCATCCAGCCGTTCTGCATCCAGCTTAGAATAGTCATAGGCAGGCCACCCAATCAGGTCGTCCCAATCGTAAACTGTCTCATCTTTTACATTTTCAGGCGTTTCGGCTCTTTCAATCTCTTTATCGGGATCTGCCATCGTTATGAATAATATTTTTTCACCAGCTTCGTGAAATCACGCATGCGTGGATGCCCAGCATGCCTCAAGATGCTGTAAAATGCACTTTCTGAAGGCAATATATGGGTCTCTGTTCTAGTCTGGAGATACTGGAGAATGATAGCGCCATCCTCTTTTCTGCGCCCATCAATAGCATCTGAAAGAAGTGTAACAGCATAGCCCTCATTCAGTAAGTCAAGGGTAGTTTGATAAATACAGACCGCAATTTCCAATCCAGCAATAAGGAGATGTCGGATGCCACCGTTATCCAGTGTATGTTTTAGTTCGCTGCAGCCCAAACAACTAAAGTGGGTTTTATCGTAGACTACAGTTTCAGGTATCAAGTCCATTATGTCCTTTGTAACCGGACCTAGCTTATCTGCTACCTGTGACGTTAGGTATACCTTGATATCCAGCAGATTTGCAGCCTCAACAGTGAATTTGCAGCGCTCCAGAAGGGCTTCCGGGTTTTGCACTGACTTGATGAAGGGTTCCTGCAGATCGATCAATAACAGACCCAGGCCGGAACGATACTCCAATTCTGATGCATTCGGCATAACAATAATATGCAACAGGACGTTTCGCTTATCACGGAAAAAATCCAGCTAAAATGATCACTTTAAATTACGTGGCCAGTAAGCCCTCTTAGAGGGTATTTGAATAGTTTCTTTCTCGGGTAATACATAGCAAGTAAGAAAGTTCCCGTGGACACAACCAGTATCAATTCCGAGGGTGAGTTCATTTTCTTGGATTTCAAGACGCGGTGTATGCCCGTAAACTACATAAGAAGGTCCCGGCCAGAGCTGCGTCCAGGGGATTCCATCGGGAACTTCTGAACGCTTGGCAGGTTCACCATCCTGGTCGATTACCTGTATTCTTGTTACCGTAGATACCGTTTGTTGGCGCCAGGGCACGTTTGGGAGGAAGCCGCCGTGGACAAATATCGTGTCACTATTGGCTTCATAATGGTAACGTTTCATTTGCCGTATATATTCCCACTCTTCATCGCCCAAGCCACTTAGGGTTGTCCAGTCATAGGGTTTCAACATATCTGGATCCCTCAGGCTCTGATATGCCAACAACCGCACTTCATGATTGCCGAGCAGGGCAAGCGCCTTGGCATGGCGCGCAATATCAATTACCCTTTTACTGTCGGGCCCGCGGTTGACGAGATCTCCAATCAGTAAGACTCGGTCGTCCTTACCTGGCGATAGGCGATTCAGCATAAGCTCGAACTCCTGCCAGCATCCATGTATGTCTCCTATGGCATATAGCCTGCCCATAAAGAAAATTGTTTGGATTAAGCTTTGAAACGAGAGCCCGCATCCATAAGGATTTGCAGGTGGCTATGGATTTGCACATAAAACCTCTGGCACGGCAATCTTCGATTTCCAATGAGCTATTTGTCCCCGGCCAGAATGTTCACAGTCTTTTAATTTTAGAAGAGGACAACAACTTTGTTCGGTATGATTTAACGCCTCAGGAGGCAATGAATTTCAAACCCCAGGGTTCCTTGCTGTGCCGATGGATACAAGGTGTAAAGGAAGCGGGAATTGACACTGATGTCAGTGAGCAGGAAATGGCTCTTCAGACTGCAGAGGCAATTTTTGAAGCTCTATGTGATGATGTTGAGGAGGAGAATTCAAACATACACGAGGAAAGAATGGCCTTGCAGCATCTCCTTGCACTCCATCTTGAGCGTAAAAGGATACTGAGATCCAGCAGACGTAACGGAAAACTAATATACCGGAATACACGCAAGGATACTGAATATATCCTTCCAGAAATTACTTTGACACCCGATCTCCTGCTTAAGATTCAGGAGCAGTTACAGGCACTGGTTTAGGCGTGTGAGCTGGTGGCAGGTTCTTTTTCTTTCTTGGCAGTATCCTGCTTGGGCTTCTCCTCTGGGGTATTGACGGCATCTTTCGTATTACTGATTTCTTCCTCAATTTCGCTGGCCGCCTTACGAAACTCTTTCATTGACTTGCCCATTCCGCGTGCCAGTTCCGGTAGCTTTTTGGCTCCGAAAAGCAGCAGGACTATTAACAAAATTATTAATAATTCAGGACCACCAATGCCTTGAATGAAAGCTAAACCTTCTGTATTTATTATTGACATAGATTAAATGTAACAAAATTCCCTTCCCTGTAAACTCCCAAAAAGTGTGCTGAAGCTTAAAAAAATCTGGCCTTTATTAATCCTCATACTGGCATTGATGATTGCTATCTTCCCTCAGTATCAGGCTACTGAAAAGGCAATTGAACAGAAGGAATCCGAGGGTCAAACCGTTGATACGGAGGTTCCGGATTCCGATCATCTGAGAAGTGCGGGGAATCATATCGAACCCTTTGTTGAAGAACGGGAAAGCTTCAGTCCGTTGGCTCAGCACATAGCCCAGGTTGCAGCGCAGCTTTCCCATTCCAAGAATTCCAGTGAAAATGCCGCACTACTCGAAGAACTCCGTGATGATTTGGAATCCTCTGACCGTGAAGAGGCAGTAATGGCTATTCGTCAATATCTTGCATCCGGTCAGGATGCGGAGACGCGACTGATCTTCAAGATTTGGAAAGGCGGGGTGCTGCGCAACGCTCCGACAATGCGGGTTTTTCTAATCGACCAGCTTGGACGTATGGATACGCAATCCGCCGCAGATGAAGCCAGAAATGTTCTTCAGTCTCTTTCAGTCCCGGATGAGTGGGCCGTCAGTCTGCGCAATCTAGCCTGGGCCGAAGGAAAGTCAGATGAACTTATCGAACTGACTCGTGAAATGCTCACTCACGAACCATGGCTGGAGGCGCCATCCCGTGGATTTCTCGAAGCTTTCGACCTTATCGTTTACAATAATGATGTTGAACTTGTCCCCAATCTTGCCGCCCATATTGCGCCTGAATCCTCTAAGGCATTGAATCATATAGGCTTTATGACGATGGACCGGCTGGTCATCAATGAGCCTACAGTTGTCTATGACTGGCTTTTGCAAAATCCATCTTCCATGGATACGAGGCCTTATACCAGGGCAGGTTTTTTCGCTCGGGCGGACCTTGGTGATCATATTCAAAGAAATCAGGTGGAAGCTTATCTTAATCATCCGTCCATATCAGACAAGGAGCGTGAGTATTACTATAAGCTATTTCCTAACAATGACTTAATGCTATCCTATAATCTCCTGACACCTACGGAGGGATTCCCTCAAGATTTTTTAAATAACAGAACAGCCACTTCTGTAGATGCGGCATTAGAATGGCAGAAAAATGATACAATACCCGAAGCAGATCGTCCACACCTCGAAGAAGCCCTTGACCGGCTCGATTGATAGAAATTCATCGAAATTAAATCGATTTTCTTATTATGGTGATTATTGTTTTATAAAGCAAATGGTCGGACTTCCGAACGTTTAAGGTCCCTCTGCTTTGAATGATTGATTCGCTTGCTCGCTCAGCTGGGGGCTGGGAAGAACCACATTGTCATGTACTCTGGGTTTTCCCTGAAGGACTTTGGCAGCAGCAGTATTGTCTCTGCGGATATCAATTGGGGCCAAGGTTCCGGTTGGCTGCAAGCTGTTATCTCTTGCTACCAGAACTGTTCCCACTGGCCAGTCGGCTTCTGGTAGAAGAACCACAACGGCTTCCTTTCCGTCGGGCCTGATTGACAGGATACTGCCCAAATGTTTGTTGTGGCTGGCTTCGTATTGAACCTGTTCAGTCGTTTCGGCTGTCGTACACCCGGATAAGTATAACAGACTGACACCAACCATTAGACTACCGCTCCTAAACGGACCGATTCTTATCATGGCGTCTTACTCCTTTTGTTGAGTAGACGCCGCTCCCTGCTGTCCCTGTCCTTCGTTTTGGAGAGAAGAGGCATCTGGTTCGAAAAAGCCGTGTAGCTGCCGAATCCGTGTCGGGTGGCGCATTTTCCGCAATGCCTTAGCCTCAATTTGACGAATACGTTCACGGGTCACGTTGAACTGGCGCCCCACCTCTTCAAGCGTCCGGCTGTAACCATCGACCAGCCCAAAGCGCAAGCTCAGGACACGGCGTTCACGCTCTGTTAGAGAGTCCAATACGTCCATTATCTTTTCCCTGAGGAGACTGTATGCAGTCATATCATAGGGATTTTCAGCTCCCTTGTCCTCGATGAAGTCGCCGAAATTAGTGTCATCGCTGTCACCAACCGGGCTTTGCAGGGATATGGGTTGTTGGGCCATTTTCATGATAGCCTGAACCCGTTCGACGGGCAGTTGCATCTCATCGGCAACTTCCTCGGCTGTGGGCTCATGTCCTAACTCCTGCAAGAGCTGTTTCTGTACCTGCATGACCTTATTCAGGGTTTCGATCATATGTACAGGAATCCTGATCGTGCGTGCCTGGTCGGCGATGGACCGGGTTATGGCCTGTCGTATCCACCAGGTGGCATAAGTGGAAAATTTGTAGCCGCGGCGATATTCAAATTTCTCAACCGCTTTCATCAGCCCCATATTGCCTTCCTGAATCAAGTCGAGAAAGGAAAGACCCCGATTTGTATATTTCTTGGCGATCGAAATGACCAGGCGCAAATTTGCTTCGACCATCTCAGTTTTTGCACGATGGGCTGCTCTCATCGAGCGACGGACTTCCCGGATGATTTCAACAAATTCATCCGGTTCTTTTCGAAGTTGCTGCCCCATCTTATCGAGACGCTTGTTAATCTGCTCACTGTTAATCCGCTTTTGGCGGACCTTGGCTTTCTTCGCCAATTCGAGCATTTCCAGATTGTCGCTGATTTCGCGGACGATCGGTTCAAGCGTTTCCTGATTCTCTTCAAATACTTTTTTTTTCAGGCA
>CAYQCG010000027.1:0-6789 GCA_964415925.1 uncultured Puniceicoccaceae bacterium
TCTTTGTCCAGACTGGCCAGAAAGGGTTGGGCTTCTGCAAGGTCATCCGTCAAGTCCTGTAACTTTTCCTCGCTCTTGAATAATAGCCCGTTTCGCTTCAAAAACGGGTGTAGACCCGGTAAATGGGCATACTCAAAAAGATCATCTTCCTCCAGTCGCTTCTGCAGGGTTTCTGCCGCTTGGTCCGCATTTTCCGGTGTATTTGCCTCCACAACTACCAGCAGGCTGCGCAACGACTCGGGAAAAGCTTCTTCATAGGCGATATAATCCTGCCTGAAATCCAGTTCCTCAGAGATCAGTTCTTCTACCTTTGTCTGTATCCCGAGATTCTTCCGGGTATAGTCAAATGACAAATAACAGAGTAGGGCCGTTAAGATGATTATTGGCCATCTTAACCTTATTACCCATCGAGCCCATATTCCACAGCTGTAATGTAAAAACCTGCTTATTTGCCCGTCGTGCGTAGGCTGGGACTCTTTGTCACTCATGTAATAACGGATTGTAGGGTGGTCTCTGGCAGCAGGTTATGTGTAGTTCGAATATATTTTCTGGATGATTCAAATGTTAAGGATTCGTTACACCTCCTCTGATAGGTCATTCAGATCCTCTCAATGTTTCCAAATCCTTCATGCTGACCAATTACGGCAGTTTTCTGCTCTGTTCAAGGCTAGAGTTTCCCCAAAGATTGTTTCAAACAAGTGGATTTTAATTGTAAAAATTCTAATGTGATTAGGTTTACTAATCCGCAATCTCTTTTTTGATTAATTCTTATAATAAGGTGATTAACTGACCTAAAATAGGTAATTTAGCCTAGACATGCTAGTCGATATAAGGTTAATTATTCATGCTTTTAATAAATATTTTAACCTAATCTAATCATGTTCAAGAAACTCTCAGCCCACCTTTCCGCAGGTCTATTTTTTGCCCTGCTTTGCCAATCCGCATCTGCTGATAATTCAGCTACCTACACATTGCATGATCACCCGGACGGAAGCGCGGCACCACCGTTCTATGGTCTTCGCTTGGACGGTCTCTTCACCGATGATGCCAGCGACATCAATACCTTCAGCTTCAGCGACAAAGAAGGTGGCGGTTTCGACCAAATGTCTGATGCCGGTTATATTCCCTTCGGTACGACCGCTCCCAGTGTTGAAATGACCATCGACAATAATGATCCTGATAATGTCACCATCGTTATGAGCGGTACCGTTTACGGTGGCCCTGATATCGGTACCATGTGGGATTTCACCGACCCGAACACAACCCTTTGGGAATTTTATTTTGAAATGACCCAGGATGTCAATCTGCTCAGCGATGACGCTGAAAATCCAATTGCTACAGCAGGCGAACCACCAGACGATATCTTCCTCGAAAACATGGGCTACTTAAAGAATACTGACACCGACGAAGAATTTGCTCTCGTTTCATACCGTGGTGGTTACGATTTCGCATTTTATCTGACCTCCGACGGTAATCATCGTCTGGATAATCTTTCTGAAGTTGAGCAGGCACAATGGGCTCTAACGATCGAAGGTTGGGGTTGGGTCAATCACGGTCCCATCGATGGCGATCTCAGCACCTTTGACCACCTTAAGGCGAGTGACTTCCTCTTCACCGGTGAATTTTCAGGGGGCCAGCTCGTTCCCGAGCCCAGCACATATGCCGGTATCATTATCCTCGGCCTCGCCGGTTTCATCTTCATGAAACGTCGCCGCGCCTAGTCTGAGTTTCATAGTTTTCCAAAAGACCCTGCTGCATCCTACGCAGCAGGGTCTTTTATTATCAGTTTCTTCTGAATTCCTCGCTTAAAATTCCTCCCCGCATAAAGTATAATCAGGCCGCAAAGCGCTACCCAACTCCATTGACTGTAAGGCCCGGACTGTCGCCGATAAGTCACTATTGCTTCTTTTTGCTTTCGCTTTGATTCCTGCTCATCTTTGGTGATCCCCAGTCGGCTTCCAGCGCTAAACGTAGCGCTGTTGTCTCCTCCTTGCCTATTCGGCTGGCCAGAACATCCTCAAACTCGTTTAATTTGCTGACAAGGCCTCTGATGAAATCCGTGCCTTCTTCTGTCATGACAATCAACTTGGTGTTGCGTTGCTCCTCCGATTGTTCAAGCCGCACCAATCCTGCCGTGATCAGGTTGTGCAGTAGCTTGTTTACTGCCTGCCGCGACACGCCCAGCCGTCTTGCCAATTCAGATGTGTAGGTCGTCCCGCAGTCCAGGTTTGCTATTAGATTCAGGTCAGCATTACTCAATGGATTTCCGCCTGACTCCTCCAGTGAAGCTATGAGTGCTTTCCGAAACCACGTATGCGCGCGATCCACTAACTGGTAGAGCGTCAATCTTTGGGAGGTATTGTCAATATGGTTGACGTTATCATTCATCTATGTCAATTTAGTTGACGATGAAATCAAGTTCAATTCCCAAATCTCCTTGTAAAGGAAGTCTTTTGCTTCGTTCCGCCCTCTTGGCGAATGCTGCCTTTTCGTGTTTCACCGGCCTCCTTATGGCTCTCTTTCCTGCTGCCCTTGGTGCGTGGATGGGTTTGCCTAAAAACTTATCATTAATGCCATTAGGTATTGGTCTTCTGGTATTTGCTGGTGGCCTTGTCCATATTGCAACTCGTCAAAAGCCTGTTGCATGGCATGCCCTCATCGCCAGTCTGGCAGATTTCGGATGGGTGCTTGCCTCTCTCGCTCTTCTTCTTTTCTTTTCCGGCTCAATGTCTCCAAACGGCGAGTTGACTGTCGCAGCTGTCGCATGCGTCGTGGCAATCTTTGGAACGTTGCAGGTTTGGGGTATTGACCGGATGTTCCGCATCCCGGGCAGTCGCTTGCATCGGCATTGCGTGCCGGTCATGGTTGATTTGCCAAAAGAACACATGGCCTCTCAAATTTGTAACCTCGGCAAAATTCACAAATTCTCTCCAACCCTTATATCATCGAATATCAGTAAAGGAAAAGTTGGCGAAGGGACCGTTCGAACTTGCACCGATAACAGGGGTAAAAAGTGGTCCGAACGCTGTGTTTCTTTTCACCCGGTAAATGGTTACGAAATGGAATTTCTCTGTGATGAGCCCTCGTTTCCATTCCCTGCCAGGCAGATGCGAGGCGGTTGGGCTTTGGAAACAGTCGATAATGGAACAATTGTCAGGGTATGGTGGGAACTCGAAATTAAACCGGCTTTCCTCGCTCCTCTTATTATTTGCCTGCTCGCCAGACAGGTGGATAATACATTTGTTGAAGTTATTAACCGCATGGCCCATGGTTTCGGTGACCGTGGTTCCACTTCTGGGAATCAAGCGAAACTCTTACCGCAGTTCTGCTAGTTAGGTAACTTCATGAGTGCATTATTGAGGATACTGGATCCCAATTCCTTTTATATTTTCGCTTCCCCTGAACCCGTTCACATGAGATAAGCTACATTGGTCTTACCCCCATACTGTCTCATGATCGACCGGCGTTTCCCTCTATTCCCATTCCAGCTCTTCTTCCTTTTCTTGAGTATCGGTGCAAGTGAGGACTACTCCGGTTGGCCGGTCTACCGGGGCGGTCCCGAAGCTATCCAGTACTCCAGTCTCGATCAGATTAATCGGGAAAATGTCACCGACCTTGAAATCGCATGGACCTATAACTCCGGCGATGCCGGCGGCAGAAGCATGATCCAGTGTAATCCCATAGAGCATAACGGCGTTCTTTACGTCACTTCGCCAAAACTCGCTGTCATCGCTCTCAATGCCGAAACCGGTCAGGAGTTATGGAGATACAACCCAACCTCCAGAAACTCTATTTCAGGCGTAAACCGGGGCGTTACGTATTGGGAAAACAACGATAGCTCCCGTATCCTCTTCACCGCCGGACATTACCTCATCGCACTCGATGCTTCCTCCGGCAAGATCATCCCGGACTTTGGAGAGCAGGGTAGAGTGGACCTTCGCCAGCACCTCGACCACCCGCCGGAAATCCTTAGCCTCTCCGTTACCTCGCCGGGAATCATCTACCATGACCTCATCATCATGGGCTCGGCTACCGGTGAGGGCTATCAGGCCTCCCCAGGGCACGTCAGGGCGTATAACGTCGTTACAGGTGAACTGGTTTGGACATTTCGCACCATTCCACGCGAAGGAGAAACAGGAGCCGGAACCTGGAACAAATGGGAGAACGAACAATACGGCGGTACCAACGTTTGGGGCGGCTTCAGTCTTGATCAGAAACGCGGTTGGGTCTTCCTCGCTACGGGTTCGCCCACTTATGATTTCTATGGGGCCAACAGGGTGGGGCAGAATCTTTTCGGTAATTGCATCGTCGCCGTGGACGCAGCTACCGGTCAATATATCTGGCACTATCAGGTCATCCAGCATGACCTCTGGGATTACGACCTGCCCTGTGCGCCCAGTCTCGCCCGCATCAATATCAAAGGGGAGATGCGCGACGTCGTCGCCCAACCCACCAAGATGGGCTACCTCATCGTCCTCGACCGCGAAACCGGCCAGCCCCTTTACCCGATGGATGATATTCCTGTCCCTCCCTCCGACATACCCGGTGAATACGCCTGGCCCTCCCAGCCCATTCCCGCAACAGGCTTCTTCACTCGGCAGTCCGTCTCCGAAAGCGATTTGCGAGACTTCTCCACCGGCACCGGTGAAGACGCCCTGACCGAGTATCGGAAATACCGCTACTGGGGACGCTTCACCCCGCCCAGCCTTCAGGGTAGCCTCGCCATGCCTTCCACCTGGGGTGGAGCTCTTTGGGGTGGCGCCTCCTTCGATCCCCGTTCCGGGACACTTTTCGTCAACGCCAATGAGCTCGCCTCCATCAATCAACTCGAGCCCATCAAAATCTATGAGCGTACCACTGACCACGGGGATCGCCCGAAACGTGATCTTGCCCTCAAGGCCCTGGGCCAGGGTCTCTACGCCATGAACTGCGTTGCCTGCCACGGTTCCGATTTGAACGGAGTCCCTCCCGCCTTTCCCGCTCTGGCCGGTATTCAAAACCGTATGAGCGATGTTGAAATCAGGGAGCTCATCACCCACGGCAAAGGAGCTATGCCTGCCTTCACTCAATTCGAGGAGAACCAGCTCGAAGCCATCATCGGGTTCATCAAGCAGGGCAAACCCATTGACACCATGACGGTTAGAGTGGACCACAGCCTGACCCGCTACGTCCTCAACGGATTCCGCAAGTTTCTCGACAGCAAAGGCTATCCCTTTACAGCGCCTCCCTGGGGAAGCCTCAATGCCATTGACCTCTCCACCGGAAAAATCAAATGGAGAGTCCCCCTCGGGGAAATTGAGGAACTCACACGTATCGGAGTTCCCATTACAGGTAACCGCAACTTCGGCGGATGTATCAGCACCGCTGGCAATCTGGTCTTCATCGCCGCCACCACCGACGAGAAAATCCGTGCCTTCGATTCCGCTACCGGCGAAGTGCTCTGGTCCGCCAGGCTCCCCGCCGCTGGTTACGCCGTTCCCGCCACCTACATGCTCAACGGACGCCAGTACCTTGTCATCGCCTGCGGCGGCGGCGGTCGCGGCGGCACCCCTTCCGGCGACGCCTACATCGCCTTCGCCCTGCCTGGGTAGCCTGCTGTCCCGTTCTACTTCACACCCAGAGTTCGCGTTGCGGCCTCGTATGTTTGCCAGCCGCCTCCCAGAGCGCGATAAAGCTGCACCAGGTTTCTCATTTCCCGGGTTCTGGTCTCTGCCAGCCTCAAATCGATCTCGGCTTGCCGGTCCTCCGCATCCAGAACGGTTAGGAATTCGGTTAGCCCCTCCTCATACAAGCTACGCGCCCGTTCTGCGCTCGATGCAGTTGCTTCCGCTGAAGCCTCCAGATACTGTCGGCTCCGGTAAGTCTTGTAAGCTCGGGTATAAGCGGCCTCAGCTTCCTCAAGGGCCGACAGGACGGTTTGTTCATAATCTGCCAGGGCTTCATCGCTGGCCGCTTTTGCGGAAGCCAATTGGGCTCTCAGGCGTCCGCCTTGAAATATCGGTAAGTTAAGGGCAGGTCCGAATTGCCAGAATCGACTGGCGCTCTCGAATAAATCTTTGCTTTCACTGCTTTGCAGTCCAATCCCTCCCGTCAGCTGCAGCCTCGGAAAGAAATCCGCCACCGCCGCAGCTTCCAACGCGCTTGCAGATGCCAGGTTGCGTTCTGCGGCTCGCACATCCGGCCTCTGGCGCAATACCTCTGTGGGTATCTCTACGGGCAGGTAATCAGTGCTTGTTTCTGCAAGCTTGCCTTCCATCTCCAGAAGTCTTCTCACTTCAACAGGTGTTTTTCCCAGCAAGGTAGCCAGACGCAGGGCATTGATCCGCTGACCGGTTTCAAGGGATGGCAATACGGAACGCGAGGCCTCATAAAGACCTTTGGCCTGCAAAACAGCCAGTTCGCTTGTCAATTGGCTGGCAAACTGCGCCTCTACAAATTCCAGTGTTTCCTTTTGGATCTGTATCGTTTCTTTCTGCACCGCTATTTGCGTTTCAAAACCTTTCAACGCGAAATAGGCGTCGCATACTTCACTGATGACACTCAATAACACCCCCCTCCGGAAGTTTTCCGTTGCCTCTGCATTGGTCTTGGCCGCCTCTACCAGTCGGCCGTTACGACCGAATATATCGATCTCCCAACTCATATCCAGGGCGAGCGTGTAAAGATTGCTTTCCAGGGCTTCCTCACCCGCAAGGCCGATAACCGGTCGTGTGGTCGGAATATTGACCGTCGCCCCGTGCCGCTCAACGGCAGCGAGGGTGGGGTGGTGGGCTCCGTCGTGCTCTACGA
>CAYQCG010000027.1:6799-11262 GCA_964415925.1 uncultured Puniceicoccaceae bacterium
GTTGGAACCAGCATTACGCAGTGCTGCACGGGATTGTCGCACTCTTGCCATCGCAGAAAGGAGTTCCCGGTTGTTTGCAACTGCTTCATCGATCAATCCATTCAGTTTCGGATCGTCAAAAAGTCTCCACCATGCCTTAAGGTCTACATCCGTTGCCTCAATCGGTTGGGAATAAAATGTCTCGGGCACTGGTTGTTCGGGCTTTTTATATTCCGGCCCAACCGCACAGGCGCTGATGACGGTAGCGATCATCAACGCAAATACGGCTCGTATGATTAACCTGATGGTTTTGCTTTCTCTTATCGTTTTCATGCGCTTTTCAGCTCCTTGGCAAACGCCACCCGGTACGCGGCCGGTGTGAAAAACATTGCCAGCAGGGTGGCTCCTCCAACGCCTCCAGCCAATACGATTGCTAGCGGTGGCCAGAAGTCACCTCCGATGAATAGCAGCAATGGGATAAAACTTCCGATTGTGGTGAATGAAGTCGAAATTAAATGTCGTGTCGTGTGCTGCACACCCTCGCGGATGCTTTGCATCTTATAACCCGATTCCTTGATCTTGTTCCGTATCGACGCAATCACTACAATACAGTCGTTGAATGCCAGTCCTACCAGCCCGAAACATCCCAGTATTGTGTTAAAGCTGAAGTTCAGGTTATAGAGCCAGGTCGCCAGCAGGCCGTACCCTACCGCCAGAAAACCGACAAAGCCCAGGATGATGGCTATCCGGAGACTGCGGAAACTTAGGATCAGAATTGCAATCGTCAGCGTTACCAGGACCGGAACATACAGCAGTAGGTTGCCCACCGCTTCGGATTGATTTTCTGATGAGCCTCCGACATCCAGTCGATAGCCTGGTGGCAATTCAAACCCTGCTTCGTTTAACGCACTCAGCACATCCTGCGTTGCTTCAATCGGTAGTGCCTCATTCCGCGTCCATCCACGGATGATGTTTACCCTCTCCCCGTTCCGGCGCGTGATGCCCCCGTTCTCTGGGCGTAGGGTTAACTTCCCGATCGCATCAAGCGGAATCCATTCCGAAGGCTCAGCTGTGCTGAAGCGTACCGTTTTCAGGCTCTCCAGATTGTCACGGAAACTGTCCTCGTAACGCACGCGGACTGGCAACTCGGTGATGTCTTCCAGCAGGCTCCCGCCTCTGAAACCGTCCAGTTTTCCTTCCAGTTGTGTAGCAAGGTCGCGCAGGGAGAATCCGGCCAGTCTGGCCTCATCCCGGTCAGCTTCTACCCACAGCTTCGGTTCGCCTCGTGGTAGCGTTACTCGTGTCGTCACAACATCCGGGTGTTCCGCCAATTTCAATCGAACGGATTCTGCCAGTCGCTGGAGCTGCTCCACCTCCGGTCCGTATAAACGGATCTCCACCCCCGCTTCACTCGGAGGCCCCTGTGCAAACTGCTCTGCAATGACTTGCGCCTCCGGAAAGTTTGTCTCAAGATCTGCCTGTATCTTAGGAATCAATCGTTTTACCGCCCTGAAATCCGTCGCCTTCACGATCGCCTGTCCGTAAAAGGATGAATTGTCCTTGTTCATGACTTGGTTGTAGTAGACCGAAGGAAAACTTTCTCCCACCATCCAGTGAACATCAGTCACTTCAGGGAATTTTCGGATTCGCTCTTCCATCAATTTCGCTACTCTCTGTGTTTCCTCGATCGGCGCCTCTGTCGGTAGATAGAATTCTACACCCATCATATCCCGGTCTACTCTTGGAAAGAATTCCACCCCAAGCCGGGTTGCCGTATAAAATCCGCTAAAAGGCAGTATAACGCTCAAGAGTATCGCCACATATGGATGCCGTATGGCTCTACCCAGAAGCGAAACATAACGACGGTTCGCCCAATTCGAGTTTATTCCCGTATCAAGCCATCCTTGCTTCCGCCCTTCTCCCTTACTCTGGTATCGCCCCGTCAGGGTTGCCACCAATGCCAGCGATACAAAAAAGGAACTTCCCAGCGCAACCACGACACTTCCCGCTATTGAACCCACAAAATCACCCGCATTTCCCGGTAGCAGGAGTATCGGCATAAAGGCGAGCATCGTTGTCAGGGTAGACGTCAACTGCGGGATAAATTACTGTTGCACCGCTGCTGCGACCGCCTCGCCCCGGGCCTTGCCTTGCCTCAGGTAGTAGGTCACTTCGTCGGATATCACTATGGCAGAGTCAATCAGCAGTCCCAGTGCGATTATCATGCCGAAAATCGACATCTGGTGCAGCTTCCCGCCTGTAAAGCCAATAATCCCCACCGTTAGTGCAGCTGTCAGTGGTAACGCCGATCCAATAAATAGCGAGGAACGCCAGCCCATCGTGAAAAAGATCACCATGAAAACAACCATTGCTCCCAGGAACAGGTTGAATCCCAGTGAGCCGAGGCGTTCTGATGTGTAGCTGTTCTGCTTGAAAACGATCTCTGCCTCAATCCCTTGCCCCAGCGTACGTTCAAAGTCCTCTAGCGTTTCAAGTGCGGATTCCGTCCACTGGTCTACACGCCTGTCCTGCTGCACACGCGATGCTACATATACTGTTCGCTGGCCATTCGTTTTCGCATACTCGGTAACCGGTTCCTGCCAGCTCTTCCGGATGGTCGCTATATCGCCAAGCCTCACTCTTTGGCCTTCCTCATTCTGTAATAACGGTATACCCGCAATTTGCTCCGTGCTTTCAAAGGCGCCTTCCACCTCAAGGACCATGTTAGCACTGCTTGCACGTAGGATTCCCGATGGTATTTTCGCATCGTAAGAACGCAGCAAACGGGTCACATCCGCTATCCTAAGGCCCAGTTCCGATGCCCCTTCCGGATTGATCGTTACCGTAACCTCTTCCTTCGATTCACCATAGAGGCGCACCAGGTCGGTCCCGGCTATATAACGCAGCTGGTTAGCCAGGTTCTCTGCCTCCCGGTTCAGGATTCCCAGCTGCGGTTCCCCCGGTCCGTCCCATGTGATGCCGACGATCAGGGTAAATGCAACTGCGCCCCGCTCATCATCGAATATCGGTTCCAGCGTGCCTTTTGGAAACTCGCGGCGGGCATCGTCCAGCTCATCGCGGATTCTGGAGAAAATCTGGTTGTTGTTCGCTTTCGTAACATTGTCCTGTAGTTCGATTGCAATTACGGATACACCTGCCCGGGAAGTAGAGTCGATATTCTTGATCTCCGCAATTTCCTGCATCGCCACCTCGATCGGCTCTGAAATCAGCGCTTCTACCCGTTCAGCTGAAGAACCCGGTGATAATGTAATGATCTGGGCGTTACGCGTTGTAATGACGGGATCTTCCAACCGCGGCATGTTCTGCAGTGATGACAGTCCCGCTACCAGGATGATCGCTACCGTCAGGACAAACAAATGCCCGTTGCGCAGGAAAAGATTCGAGAGTTTAAAGTCTTTCTCAGGCATCACTCTATTCCATTACAACTTCATAAGTATCCAGATACTGAGACACCTTTACCCGCTGCTGCGGGGTCAGCCGGTGCGTTCCTTCCGCTACGATCAATTGACCGTCCTTCGCTGGACCGTTTACATACGCATGGCTGTTCGCCAGGTGCAGTAATTCAACCGTAAGCAGATCTACTTTGTAGGTCCTCTCGTTTTCAGGTCCTTCGATGGCCTCTAATACATAGACAGACCACAAACCGCGCTCCTTTTCGGTCAGGGCATCGTGAGAGACCCAAAATCCGCTCTCCTTAATTGTGTCTTCCAGCACGAGTTCGAATAGCTCCCCATCGTACCGTTGCTCGTTCTTTGTTTCGATTTCAAATATCGCATCCAGTGTCCGTGTGCGTGTATTCTTTTTCGGAACCAGCCGGGCTAACCTCGCTTCCAGTTCTACCCCCTCGGATAGCGCCGGATAATTTTTCCCGATCTCTAGAACTTCTCCCCAGCGGGCAGGCAGTCCGACGCGAAGCTCCCACTTCTCGCTTTCCAGTAATGTGAAAACCGCTTGCCCCGCTTGCACCACTACTCCTTCGTCAACCTGACGTGCCGTCACAACTCCTTTATAGGGAGACTCTAATACTGACTTTTCCAGGTTGAGCTCTACGGATTCTATCTGTGCTTTGATCCGCTCAATAGCCGCCCCCGCTTTATCCAGACTCTGCTCCGCTTCATCCACCGCTTGCCTTGAAATCGCATTGCGTTCAAGCGCCCGCTCCGATCTCTCATATGTCAACATCGCCAGCCGGTAGGAAGCTTCCGCCTCCTTCAGGGCCGCTCCCAATTCATTCATTTGCGCCTCCAGTAATTGCGTATCCAGCCGTGCCAGGACTTTTCCCGGTTCTACAGTCTCCCCTTCATTGACATACAATGCGTCAATTTTCCCGGATAATTCGAAACCGATATGGCTGCTCCGGGCGGATTCCAGCATCCCGAGATAATTAAACCGGTTCTTGTAACTCTCCGATATCGCCACCTCCTGGGCACTTACGGGTAGTATTCGAGGCCTCTCCTCAAGCG
>CAYQCG010000028.1:0-11204 GCA_964415925.1 uncultured Puniceicoccaceae bacterium
ATCATCGGCGCGGGCGCCAACACCAGGCTCCGGCACATCCCCGGTTTTCAGGACATCGACGGCGTCGAGGTCTCGGTCGTTTGCAACCGCAGTGAGGAATCCGCCCGCAAGGTCATCGAAGAATTCGATATTCCGCGGATCGCTTCCTCCTGGCAGGATGTGGTCGAAGACCCGGAAATCGATGCCGTCTGCATCGGCACCTGGCCGAACATGCATGCCCCCGTCAGTATCGCAGCCCTTAAAAACAACAAACACGTACTGACCGAGGCCCGCATGTCCCGCAACCTGTCCGAAGCAAAGGAAATGTACGACACCGCCCAGGCACATCCGGATCTCGTCGCCCAGATCGTGCCCACTCCGTTTACCCTGAACTACGACGCCACCGTCCGGTCGCTGCTCAGTGACGGGTCGATCGGTGATCTCCGCGAGGTCACCCTCGTTCACACCATGGCGGCCTATGTCAGTGCGGAGGTTCCCCTGACCTGGCGGCAGGACTTGGAGCTCAGCGGCATGAACGTCCTCACCATGGGTATCTTCCACGAGGCCGTCCAGCACTGGCTGGAAGAAGACCCGGTCTGGGTCCAGGCCGATGCCGCCATCCACACCGCAAAGCGCAAACACTGGGAAACCGGTGACACGGTCGAGGTTAAAATCACAGATGCCATCACCGTCACCGGCAGGTTCCCTTCCGGCGCAAGGCTGAATTATTATTTCAGCGGTGTTGAGTCCGGCCCTCCCCGCAATGAAGCACGCCTGAATGGCACTAACGGGTCCCTCCGCATCCACCTCCTCGAAGACCGGCTCCACTATGCCAGGGCCGGATCCACCGACGAACAATCCGTCCCGGTCCCGGAACAGCACCGGCGCGGCTGGCGTGTCGAAGAAGACTTCATCAGCAGCATCCGCACTGGCGCACCCGTCCGCTACACCAGCTTCGCCCAGGGGCTTCGCTACATGCGCTTCACCGAGGCTGTCCACCGCTCCTGCGCCAATGAAGGGCGTCGCGAAAAGTGCGGCTAGAGGACGTCTGTAGGGTCACTCCGAATAGAGCAACTGCGGCAGTCCGAAGAGCAGAAACAGGATGATCGCGCAGGCGATCACGATCATGACGATGCAGCCAGTCTTGGTGCTCTGCGCGATGTCCCCGCCGGGCTGCTTCGCAAGGTCTGCCTCCTTTAGCGGGGGTGGAGCTGTCTCCATCGGCAAGACAGGTTTTTCAATGACCTCCGGGACGGCCTCCTCCTTCTCCGCTTCAGCTGCAGCTTCGCTGCCTTCAAACTCCGCAATCTTCTCTTCCAGCCAGGACAGATGTTGCTTGAGATTGTCCCGCTGGGCGCGCAGCTCTTCCAGGCTTATCGGCATCCTCGGAGGTTACTTCCGCAGTTTGCCAGGTAAACACAAAAAAGCGCCCCTCCAGGAAGGACGCTTTTTATACCCAGATCAGAAAAAAATTCAGTTCTCGACCGCCAGAACCGCCACACTGCGCTTCGCGGCATTCCATTTAACTTTGCCGTCGATCTTGGAGAATAAGGTATGGTCGCGTCCCATGCTGACATTGTCGCCGGGATGAAAGCGGGTGCCGCGCTGGCGGATCAGGATGGTCCCGGCAAGCACTGCTTCCCCGTCATAGCGCTTGACGCCCAGACGCTGTGCATGACTGTCCCGGCCGTTCTTACTCGTTCCCTGTCCTTTTTTGTGTGCCATTTCTCGAAAGTGTTATGCCTTGATCGACTCGATTTTGATGACGGAAAGCTCCTGCCGGTGACCCTGTTGGCGACGATAGCCCTTGCGGCGCTTTTTCTTGATCACGGTGATCTTCTTGCCGCGCTTGTTTTCCAGTATCTTGGCATCCACTGTCGCCCCGTCAATATAGGGGGCGCCAAAACGGGCATCTGCTCCTTCACCCACACTGAGCACTTCATTTATGGTCAGTGAATCGCCGTCTTTGGTGTCCGGGTAGCGGTTGACGAAGAGAATGTCTCCTTCTTTAACCGTGAATTGGCGCCCTTGGGTCTGGATGGTTGCTTTCATGAAAAGCCATCACCTAAAACACATTGGATCGACCTTTGGCAAGAACTTTCCTGCAAAAATTACTTGCCAGCCACTTTCCAGTTTGGATGCCTGAAAGCGTGAAACCGGAACAGGTCAGGGATTTTTACTCGCAGGACAACGTCGTGGACTATTACAGCCGGGCCGCTTCCAATCTGAGCCTCTGGCTCTCGGAAGAAATGATTTTCACCCGCTTGTTTGCAAAGGACATGACTCTCCTGGAAATCGGAGCCGGCACGGGCAGGATCGCTCTCGGATTAGCAGAGATGGGTTACCGGCATTTAATCGGGGTGGATTTTTCACCTGAAATGATTGCTTCCGCCCGCAGGCTGAACACGGCACTCGGTCTCGGGGTGGCTTTCCAGGTGGCTGATGCCCTGCAGTTACCGTTTTCCGAAAACGAATTAGACGGTGCCATTTTCGGTTTTAACGGCCTCATGCAGATACCCGCCTATGCCAACAGGGTGCAGGCACTTCAGGAAATCCATCGAGTTCTAAAGCCGGGCGCCTGTTTGGTTTTCACAACCCACGACCGTGATAATCCGGTGCAAAAGGCTTACTGGGAAGCCGAAAAGGTGCGCTGGGAAACAGGCCGCCAGAAAGCCGGATTACTCGAATACGGGGATCGCTTCGAAGAAACCGACCTCGGTGACCTGTTTATTCACATCCCGACACGCACCGAGGTCCTGAGAATGCTCGAACGAACCGGGTTCCGCTACAACAGCGATAAACTCCGTAGCGAAATCGCGAAAGAGAATCCTGAAGTCAGGGAGTTTTCGGACGAATGCCGCTTCTGGATCGCGCAAAAGCCTTAATTACCGGAACTTTGCTTTTCCCGCTGGGCTTCCCGCAGGGCAGGCATCACAATATCGTGACGGCGGTAATTGAATGAAGTATTGATCGGGAACCTGAGTGCCGGTTTGCCGCCTTCTTCCTCAATCTGCGACATTGTCTGGCGCTGACGTTGCAATGCCAGTTCGTAGTCACGACGCAGACGAGCGTTTTCCGCTGCCAGCTCCTCCATTTGCTGCTGTTGCTGTTGAAGCTCCTCCTGAGCGGCCACAACCTTGCTTTCCTCAACCATCTCATCCTGCCTGGTCTCGGCCTGGGTTTGCAGTTGTTGTATCCGCTGCTGGGCCTCGGTCTGGGCCTGTGCCAGTCTTTGCATGCTTGCCTGCTGTTCTTCAAGCGCCTGCTGGAGTTCGAAACGCTGTTGCTCTTCGCGTCTCAAACGCTCATTCAGTTCGCTCAATCGCTGGAGGCGTTCGGTTTCTTCCTGTTCGGCCCTTACCCTGGCCAGTCGAGCCGCTTCGGCCGCTTCCTCGGCTCTGCGTTCAGCTTCAGCTTGTGCCTCTGCCAGGCTCTGCGTTCGTTCGTCCAGGGCAGCTTTTTCAGCTTCAAGTTGCGCCAGTTGCTCCTGCAACTGCGCCGATTCTTCGTTCAGGGCGGCTTTTTGCTGGGCACTATTGTAATAGAGTCCACCAAGGGCTAATGCCAGTATGACTAAAATGATGACTATAATCGCGCTTTTTCCCATGAGGGTATCAGGTTAAGGGTTTTTAATATTCAAAGACTTAAGTTTACCGCCGTCAATCGTAAGCTTCCTGACTTGCGCAACGATGTTCTTATAAGTCATCCTATTGCTATGATAAAAATTCTCAAGGAAGCCTTCCGCCGGTTATTGGTCATGTTGTTGGCCTTCGCCATGTTCACTGTGGTGATGATCCTCTTCCTTTCCTTTCTGGGTGTTCTTCTGCAAGAACCGCCAGTTGCCAAGCCCGATAATGCCGTTTTGGTAATTGACACAACATTCGCTCTTGTAGACCAGCCGGTTGAAGCTTCACCTGCCGAACTTGTTAGTCAAGCCTTGGGCAGAGGTTCGCCAGCAATGTTTTCACTGAAAGAAGTAATTGATTCGATAAACAATGCCGCTGTTGATCCGGACATCCGGGCCCTCTTCCTGCATGGTAATATATTACGCGTCGCCGGTGCGAGCAGTTATGCCAGCCTGCTTGAAGTCAAGCGCGCAATAGAGCGTTTCAAGAAATCCGGCAAACCGGTCATCAGCTATCTGGATTATGTCTCACAACGGGACTATTTCCTCTGCAGCAGTGCCGACCGCGTCATAATGAATCCCTATGGTCTCATAGAATTCAGTGGTTTTGCCGCAGAACGGATGTATTTTGGCCAGGCATTTGAGAAGTATGGCATCGGAGTCCAAACGGCGACCATGGGCGCATACAAATCAGCCGGGGATACGTTTACTCGAAGTCAGTTAAGTGAAGAAGACCGAGAGCAACTCCAGGTTATGCTGGAAGACACATGGTCGTTATACCTGGAGGAAGTTGCCGAGGCTCGCGACCTCACCGTCAACGGGTTACAGGAAATTGCTGCCGAAAAGGCTATATTAATGGCTGAAGAAGCTTTATCCCACAGACTGGTTGATGAACTGTTATATAAAGAAGCGCTGCTCAGTGAAATGAAGAAGACCTACGGGACTTCGGATGACGGTGAAACCTTCCAGCAAATTTCCCTGGGTGCTTACTTAGCAACATTTGATCGCCCCGATGACTCCGAGAATGTAGTGGCGGTTGTTTATGCCGAGGGCGTGATTGTTGAAGGCGAAGGATTCGGTGAAGATATTTCCGGCAACGGTTTCAGTCGCAAACTCCGGGAAATCAGGCAGGATGATTCAGTCAAAGCAGTTGTGCTCAGAATCAACAGCCCGGGTGGTTCGGCCTCAGCTTCAGAAAAAATCCTCAACGAAGTGAAGCTGCTGTCGGATAAAATGCCGGTGGTCGTTTCGATGGGTGGCATCGCTGCCTCAGGCGGCTATTGGATTGCGTCCCAGGCCGATACGATAATAGCCGAACCCAATACCCTGACCGGTTCGATTGGGGTGGTATTTCTTCTCATGCATTTCAACGAATTGGCCAACCGTGTCGGAATCACTTTCGATGGCGTCAAAACCGCGCCCAAAGCCGACATGCTTTTTCCTTCGCGTCCCAAAACGATAGCAGAGATGGACCGAATTGCATCCCTTTCAGAGGAGATCTATGAAGACTTCATTAATAGAGTCGCAGTAGGGCGAGGAATGGACGTTGATGCCGTAAGGGAGATTGCCGGTGGACGCATCTGGAGTGGTCTCAGAGCAGTCGATATTGGGCTGGTAGATGAACTGGGCGGTCTTGAAGAGGCAATTGAAAAGGCAGCCAATCTCGCGGATCTTGAAAAGGATTACCGCATAGAGGAATACCCACGATACAAGTCATTAGAGGAAAGTCTGGCTGAACTATTTGACCCGCAGAAAGGTAAGCGATTTGCCAATCTGGATCCAATCAATCGTCAGCTCGAAGAATTCAGGAAAGAGGTATTGGAAGTCAGGCACTTTAACGATCCCCGGCAAATCTACGCACGTTTACCTTTCTTTCTGAACTTACCCTGATTGAAAAACGGGCTCTAATTGACATTATTCTCCTATCCTTCAGTATTTTAGCATGCAAAAAGAAGTAACTCTGGAGCGCGACTGTCCTGCCACCGTAATACCGGCCGGTGATCCGGTTATATTACAGGCCGGTGATCCGGTTTTAATCACTCAGGCTCTGGGCGGGAGTGTGACAGTCAGGAACAGCAGCGGTTTATTCAGGATAGAAAGGGATAACCTGAATGCACTTGGTGATGATATTGCAGCCGAATTGGTTGAGATTTCCAAGGAAGAGAAGAAGGATGATAATCAAACCTTTAGCGAGGAACTCGTATGGGAAGCTCTACGGACCTGCTACGATCCGGAGATACCCGTCAATATTGTGGATCTTGGCCTGATCTATGATATGCAGTCAACTCCCGTTGAAAACGACGAGCATGCGGTTTCTATCAAGATGACGCTAACAGCACAAGGGTGCGGTATGGGGCCAACTATTGCCAGAGATGCACAAACAAAGGTTGAAGCTCTGAACGGTGTTAAGACAGCGAATGTTGAAATTGTCTGGGATCCTCAATGGACACCTCACATGATCTCACCAAAAGGTCGTGAATTACTGGGTCTTGAGTAGCTATAAGATTGCGGATTAACGCCTGTGGCAATTCTATGTCTGCGTGAGTAAGCCGAAAACGAGTGCTTTTAATGATATCCTCAAGTCCGAGTGCGAGCGATTCCTTAAACACCTTGACCAGGAGCGAAGGCTTTCTCCCAACACCGTGAGGAACTATCGCCGGGGCCTGCAGCTTTTCACTGAGTTTATTTCAGAAACAGGGCACGAATTGCCATCCGTCGATGCAATCCCGGCACGAACAGTGCGAAGTTTTCTAGTTGAGTGCCAGCGCCAGTTAACGCGCCGTACGATTCACCTTTATGTTTCCGCACTACGAACATTCTACACGTATTTAATCAGGCAAGGGAGGGCCGGCCGTAATCCATTCAAAGAGATATCCTTACCTAAACTGGATAAGTCATTACCTAAATACCTGACCGAGACACAAATGAAGCTGTTGCTGGAAATGCCATTACGTCTACTTGAAAATGAATCCATCGACCCTGATGCCGCTTCAGCCGATCAGTTAATGCTAGAGTTATTGTATGGCGGCGGATTTAGAGTCAGCGAACTGTGTGCGCTTAACTTTGGCAGCATTGATTTGAGAAGCGGACTTGCTCACGTAACAGGAAAAGGCAGCAAGCAACGAATCGTTCCCATTGGTAACTTTGCATTGAATTGTCTTAACATGCACATCAAGCGCATTCAGGGCCAAAGATCAATCGATGATCCATTGCTGGTGACACCAAAAGGGGAGAGAGTCACACCCAGGTGGGTGCAAAAGCGCTTAAAGTATTACCTGAACCTGGCAGGCTTACCAATGGATATTACGCCTCACAAAATCAGACATTCTTTCGCTACACACCTGATGAACGCAGGTTCAGATTTACGTTTAACGCAAACACTACTAGGCCACGCCAGCCTATCGACGACGCAAGTATATACACACGTCAGCGTTACTCATTTACAAAAGACTCACAGCCAATCACATCCAAGGGCATAGGGTTATTCACAAGCGTATGGTAATCATGACCAATACTTTCTGTAGATATGGCCACTTGTGAAAAACTTTAAAAAATGTGGTATTTGTGACAATAAACCATTGCCTCCCTGTCAGATTAATGTAAGTTACAGATACACGCAGCAACCTACTCCTACCTCTTGAATACGCTGACAACCAACCTCATTTGTCAGGATTTATCGCTGAAGCTTGGGTTTCTACTCAGCGCCATTCACCGCGAGTACATTAAGGGTATTGACCACGACAAGGCCTGCTTGCGCGACTTGTTATTTCAGGTTCCTGACATCAACAATGAAATCTGGAGGTATCTGGTCGAAGAAACGGAAAAAAGAGAAAGCACTACAAAAACTAAAGCCTCTGATTGTCTGGAAAGTTATATTAAATTTCTGGATTCCAAGAATAGCTGGCACCAATCTTTATATCATCTTGGAAGCATAGCCTCCGCCGACGGGCCTGTATGTGATAAGTTTTCATCGCTTCTGGATAACCTCTCCCGGCGGTCGCTTCCTCAAGATCCATCCGAGTGGGCAATACTGCTGGAAGAACTGATCCAGCGCAGGCTAAAAGTAGTAGTTGAAACAGGAGCTGATGAATTTCTCCATACCTTGAGGAATCGTGATACCCCTCTCATAGTCAGCAATTTCAGATCACAAGAACCTGCCGTCAGTAAATTGAGGCTTGCGACAGTATTTATTGCGAGGACCTTGAAACATTGTCCGGAAAATGAGCATCCATCTGCTATTAACCGGGCCCAGAATGCACTTCTGAGATATTGGAATATCCATGGTGAGCGGCTGAAACGAGTAGAACAATGGGTGAAAGAGCCCGGCATAGATAAGTATGATTCCATTCGCATCAGCAGGATACTTTATTCCCAGAGTGATGAATCTGAGCGTGAGCACTTACTTGATATCCTGTTTCAAACAGCAGAGACAGTTGAAAGCCTATCCGAACCGCTTTTGAAGGAACTATTAGGTTGTACTGCAGACTTGCGTCTCAGTCATTTGCACTTTCAACGAGCACTTGAACGGGAGAAGGATCGTTGGTATAATGCCTTAAGCAATAGTGGTCTTTTGGAACATACAGGAGTCTGAGGAAAAAGGGCTACCACTGAAAGCTTGCAAAAGTAATTGGTAAGTAAGAAGTAGTGATGCCCCGATTATGGTAAATACTGCCCCTGAAAGACAACCTGCAACTCGAAACACCAGTATTCTTGAGAAATTCCGAGCTCTTGGCCCCGGATTGTTGATGGCAGGTGCTGCAATAGGAGTATCACATGTATATCAATCTACCCGAGCAGGCGCATCATTTGGCATGCAACTTCTGTGGGTGGTATTACTGGTAAACTTGTTCAAATATCCTTTTTTTGAGTATGGACATCGGTATGCGGCAGCAACTGGTGAGAATCTCCTCGAAGGATATCGTAAACTGGGCAGTGGATTTCTCTATGCCTTCTTGCTGTTAAATGCATTCAGCGCAGTAATCAGTATATCGGCTGTTTCTGTTGTTACGGCTGTCCTTGCTGCCAACTTCTTCCCCTTTGGAATCGATTAAGTTGCCTGGAGCTGAATTCTTATCGTTGTCTGCATGTTGATTTTGATTATCGGTCATTACCGTTGGCTGGATATTTCTATAAAAGTAATCATGGTTGCCCTTTTTATTGCCACGGTAACTGCATTTATCAGTTCGTGGTTTGTTTCACCTGCCAGGCAGCCAGGGTTTACAGATCCCTCTCCGTGGACGGAGGCTACTTTCTTTTTTGTAATTGCGCTGATGGGCTGGATGCCGGGGCCAGTTGAAATATCGGTCTGGCAGTCCCTTTGGTTACAGGCAGCCAAAAGGAATCCGAGCAATGAATACGAATTAAAAAATGTGCGTTTTGATTTTAACTTTGGATATGGCAGCTGTGTTGTGCTTGCTGTTATTTTTCTCTTTTTAGGTTCACATGTGATGTATGGATCCGGTGAAACTTTTGACACAAGCGCGGGTGGCTTTGCTGCTCAATTCGTGAGATTATATACAGAGAGACTGGGGGCTTGGGCGGCACCCATTATCGGGTTGGCCGCGATGGCAACGATGTTCTCGACAACCTTGACGGTTATCGATGGATATTCCCGCTCCTTGACTGTAGGTACCCAGATACTCTCACGAAAAGGAGTATCCATACGATGGCGTTGGCACTGGATCTGTTTAATCCTAACCTGTGGAGTGGGCTTGGGAATTATCATTTACAATAGCAAAGCAGGAGGTCTCTCGAAGCTGATTGATTGGGTAACTATTGTATCATTTCTCAGTGCGCCGGTTTATGCGGGCCTGAATTTCAGACTCCTGACCAGCCGACTAACGCCTGAGGCCTTCAAGCCAGGAAAAATCATGCTTATACTTAGCTGGCTGGGGATGCTCTTTCTAACTGGCTTCGGTGTCTTTTATATCACGACACTATAAATCGCAAAAAAGCGTAAAAAAAGAAACTATAACCAAGAAAATATGTTTAATACTAGCATATCCATTATTTTGAGCGAATAATATCAGCTGTAATGACTCGAATAAGTATGCTAACCAGGCGTGGTATCATTATGGCAGCGTTGCTGTCGTTAATTATTTTGATTACATGGTACAATTCGCGACCAGCGCATTCTGAGCAATCTCCTACATCGAACCAAAATAAGCAGCTCGAAAATTTATCTTTCGATACTGTCACTGATTCCTTATCACAAACTATAAGTCAAAGCATATCAGCAAATTACACAAAATCACCAGCGTTAAAGCGCTGGGAAGGATCGAAGTTCATTGATCAGCAAACCAGAGAATTAAGTGATGGCAGAATACGTCGGGTAACACTTTTAAAACCTTCTGAATTCCCATATCCAGTGCAGGTGGAAGAGGTATTTTCAGATCTGGTTGCTGCCATTGAAAACAAAAGTCCTCAAATAACTGAAATAGTAGCCAACCGATTAACTGTCCGGATGGAAGACGTGTATCTTGAGCATGACTTTACCGCCGTTTTGAAGGAATTAGACGCTGAAGTAGTTGGCAGTGCATTAAATGGCAAGATACTCTCCATTCAGCTTCCTGCTGTGATAATTGACGGAGTTACCAATGCCGCGGAAAGACTGCAGGCACACTTCAAAACTATTCGCTATGCGGAGCCAGATTTTGTCGTTCGATACAATAAACTATCCAATGATCCATTGCTTAACCTGCAATGGAGTGTGCAAAACAGCGGGCAGTTTTCCGGGTTGGTACCGGACTCGGACCTTGATGTGGTTGAGGCCTGGGATGTTCGGACTGACGCAAGTAATATTATTGTTGGAGTTGTTGATACAGGCATACGCACATCACATGAGGATCTACGTGATAATTTATGGCGTAACCCAGGAGAAATTGCCAACGATGGCATCGATAACGACAATAACGGATTCGTAGATGATGTTCACGGAATAAACGCCATCTCTAACTCGGCTGTATTTGATACTGATGGACACGGAACCCATGTTGCCGGGACAATTGGAGCAGTCGGTAATAACGGAATTGGCATAAGTGGCATAGCATGGCGGGTTCAACTGATGGGATTACGATTTCTGGGAAGTCAGGGCGGGAGTACTTTTGATGCGATAAAAGCTATCGATTACGCGATAACCAATGGAGCGAACTTACTCAACAACAGCTGGGGGGGAGGCGGTTTTTCCTTAAGTCTTTACGAAATTGTGGAAGAGGCTCTTGCCAATGGCATCCTGTTTGTTGCAGCAGCCGGCAACTCCAGTCTGGATACAGACATCGTGCCGGAATATCCTGGAGCATTCGACCATCCCAATGTAATTTCAGTGGCCAGTACCGGCCCTGATGACAGGGTAGCGGGGTTTTCTAATTTTGGAACCGATACTGTCGAGATCGCGGCACCCGGAGTTAACATTTATTCTACCTGGATTAACGGGGACAACAGTTACCGTTACCTTTCCGGAACTTCAATGGCAGCTCCTCACGTATCCGGCATGCTTGCCCTTTTGTTGGCGGAGTATCCAGATGAATCACCATTGAAAGCTATTGAACGTTTGAAAGCCAGTGGGGAGAAGGTTGATAGTCTGGTTCGGAATATCGAGCGG
>CAYQCG010000029.1:0-11081 GCA_964415925.1 uncultured Puniceicoccaceae bacterium
TCAGCAAATTTCTGGAGCCACTCGGCTCTATCTTCAGGGTTTACATAGAAAATGGATGCTTTTTGATGGGTAAATTCCTCTAGATCATCGAACCCGAAGAGCTTTGCTAATGCCGGGTTTGCGGTCAGTATGCTGCCATCTGTATGCGTCCTGAATACGCCCACAGGAAGTGACATCAGCAAGTCAGGAGCATCCTCCAATAGAGGATCCTCACTGCTTGCAGTTTCGTTACTGCCGGGATGTTGATACGGGTTCAATCTTCAATCCCTAATTCAAATTCAATTGATAATCCTGCTGAAATGACGGCAATTAATTCGAAAAAACATATCATTTATAACTTCGACAATTCTACGGGATAATTAAATTTCCGTTGCCTTTTGAGTTGGGGTTGCCATGGCCGGATCGGCACGCCACTCTCCACCATCTATGTCAGCTGCAGATTCTAAGACAAAAGTTGTTCTCACCTGTGCCCGTCCGACCGGAAATTTGCATCTGGGAAATTATCTCGGTGCGATCCGTCAGTGGGCCGCGCTGATTGACACTCATGACTGCCTTTTCGGTATTGTTGATCTGCATGGTATAACCGAGCCATACACACCTGCCGATTTACGCCGCAGCACCTACGACATGACAGCACTTTACGTGGCCTGTGGACTGGAGCCGGCGAAATGCCGCCTCTTTGCCCAAAGTCACGTCATCGGCCACACCGAATTGGCCTGGGTGCTCGGATCCTTGACACCGCTCGGCCAGCTTGAACGAATGACCCAATTTAAGGAGAAGTCGCAGCGCGGTGAAGGTGGCTTTGTGGGTGCGGGTTTACTCTATTATCCGGTCCTCATGGCCGCTGACATCCTGCTCTACAACGCCGACCTTGTCCCCGTGGGTGAAGACCAGAAGCAACATGTCGAGCTTTGTCGTGACCTCGCATTAAAGTTCAACAACCACTACTCGGAAACTTTCACCGTTCCGGAAGTCTACATTCCCAAGAGCGGAGCCCGTATAAAATCCCTGCAGGATCCTTCCAGGAAAATGTCAAAAAGTGATGAAAACCAGTCCGGATGTATTTACTTGCTGGATCCTCCGGAAATGGTTCGCAGGAAGATTGGGAGTGCGGTGACGGATTCAGGGCGGGAAATCCGTTATGATCCCGAAAATAAGCCGGGTGTGAGTAATCTCCTCAACATCATGAGCTCATGTAGCGGGCAGGAGATAACAGAAATTACGTTAGCATTTGAGGGAAGGAATTATGCGGAACTTAAGGAAAGCGTCGCTGATGCCGTTGTATCTCTTCTAGACCCAATCCAGAAGTTATATCAGATGATCCGCGAAGACAAGAGCCGCCTCGAAAGTATCCTCAAGGAAGGTGCAGACGATGCCCAGAAAAGAGCATACAGGACCTTGTCAAAGGTCTATCGCAAGGCTGGATTTGTCGAGCGTCCCCGCTAATTTGAAGTGAACGTAAAACAAAAGTACAAACTCAGTGATGAAGCAGCACAATTGGTGCTTCACAAGTCTGTGCAACATGTCTTCGAGAGTAATTTCAACGCGCCACCGGAAACGGTGAAGACTGTAAATTACAATGAGCTTCAGGAAATCGCTTACAGTATCGAGACCTGTACTTACGTCCGCCTGATGGGAGATTTTAATGCAGCATTGTATGTTCTTATGCCGCAAGAGCTGGTCAAACAGTTTGCCAGCGATGCTCTCGGTATGGAGATCTATAAGGAAGAAAGTTTTGGGGGTGATCAAATCCTCCGGGATGCTGCTGGAGAAATCGTCAACATGATCGCGGGGACGTTTAAGAACATGCTCAGCCGGGCAGGCATGCACTGTCGCTTAAGCCCGCCGGAAACGTTGCCGAATCAGCAGGCGCTTCTGCAGAAAATCCAGGCCTCCGCAAAACAGTGGAATTTGAATATCAGGGTTTTCGGCGTTTGGGTTCAGGTTATTTTAGTGGCTCATTGATCAAATCCGCGGCGGAAACCCCAGGCGACTATTGCGGTCGTCAGGATACTGGAGAGCGGCATAATAATCGCCGCAACAACCGGATTCATCAGCCCCGCGAGACACACTGCTATCGCGGACAGGTTGTATGTCACCGTGAACAGGAACACGTTTCTTAAAATCCGGGCTCTTCTCGCGGCGACTGTGAGAATGGCGGTCACTCCGTTTAGCCCCCGTCCGGTAAAGACGTAATCGGCTTTTGATTCAAGGACGCTCCTGTCTGTCATCGGGGCCAATCGCACTGCCGACCGGTTGAAGGCCAGACTGTCATTGGCTCCGTCGCCAACGAACAGCGTTTCTTCCGGGAGGTTTTCCATGACCCACGCTTCTTTTTCTTCCGGCGTGAGTTCGCCCAGCGCATTCGATGGCGGGATACCCAATTCCATTGCCATAGCCCCGACATTGGTTCTTCGGTCACCGCTTAGCAGGATGATGCGGAAGCGTTTGGCCAGTTCCCTGACTGTCAGGCCGGCGTCTTCCCTTAGCGATTCAGAAAAAGTAAATTCTGCCAGCACCTTACCGTCACGGCAAAATTCACATTGGTGTAGCCAGTTTCCCGTTGCTGCACGCCTTCCGCCTCTCCAGCCCGGACGACCCAGACTCCAGCTGGTTCCTTCCAACTGGGCGCACAATCCCATGCCGGGTTCTTCTTCGACCGTAAACCCGGAAGCCAGATCAATCTCAGGTAAGTTGAGGAGTGCTTCACTCAGGCTGCGGCTGACAGGATGGAGACTGTTGGCGGTCAGCCGCTTTAGAATCGTCATTTCCTCTGCGCCCAGTTTTTTGAGTTCTTCCGGATTATCAAGAAGCGGGGACGCGAGGGTAAGCGTTCCTGTTTTATCAAATATTATTTGCCGGACAGACTTGAGGCGCGCAAAAGCGTTCATCTCGCGAAGAAATACCCCGCATCTTCTCAGGAGCGAAGCCGACCATTCGTCTGCCAGGGGCCATGCCACGCCAAGTCCGCAAGGACAGGAGACGACAAGAATCGAAAGCGCGACTTGAGCACCGGTCAGAATCTGGTCCTGCACTACCCACCAGTAAAGCCCTCCACCCAGGGCAATCAGAAGGACCGCTGAAATGTAGTATTTCAGGATACACTCCAGTTTCCGGTTCCGGTAGTCAAAATAAGCAGGCACCAGTAATCGATGAAGCAGTGATTGCTCCCAGTTCTCCTCCGCCAGCAGATAAGCTTTCTCCGTGCTGAGGAGGATAGCCCCGGAAGGTATCCGCTGTCCTTTTGTAAATTCACGGGCATCCGGTTCCCCGTTGATCCATTCAAGGCTGACCTCGATGCTGTCCGATTCCAGCTTCGCGCAAACCGGGTTCACTGATTCCGGTTGCAGGATGTATTCTTGCCCGATTTCCACGGCCTCCACCCCAATTTGCCTGGCGTCTGCATCCTCGCTTCCCGGAACAGTGATGAGTTGCGGTTGTGGACTGCGGCTCAGGAGGGCATTCCGGTTGCGCTCAAGTGCCGCCTCCTGCAGCCAGCGTCCCGAAAGCATTAGAAAGATGAATATGCTGACGAAATCGAAATAGATGAGGTCGGCCGATCCCAGAATCCAGCCAAGAACAGAACCCAGATAAGCGCCGGTGATTCCCAGCGCAAGGGGGAGATCGATGCTCAGTATGCCAGCCTGCAGTCCACTGATCGCCCTCTGAATGAAATAGATGCCCCCGGTAAGAAGGCTCAGGGTGGCAAAGAGTGCGACCAGTAATTGAAAGATTCCGTAGAGTGGGTGGCTTTCTGCCATTCCCAGGTAGGACGGTAGCGTGAAGAGCATCGCATTGGCGGCAAATGCCGCACACAGTCCAATGCGGTGGACGAGTTTCCCGCTTTCCTGTCTGCGCGGTTGGCCTTCAGCACCCAGCCGGTAACCATGCTCCTGTAACCTGTGGGCGAACGCTGCCGCATCGAACTGTCCCGATACCCATTCCATCCGCAGTTGGCCGAGCTGGGCATTGATTTCGATCCTGCGGGCTCCTTCCTCTTTCTGGAAAAGCTTCTCGATCAGCCAGACACATCCCACGCAGGAAATACCCTGTAATTCGAGGCGCAAATGGGGAACGCCTTCTTTGCTTTCTGATTTTTCAACTAATTCCTCCAGCCACGAATAGTCCCGCTTCCTCAGCGCTTCAGCATTTACGGGCGAGATGGAACGGTCCTTAAGTTCGTAAAACCGCTCCAGTCCTTCATTGTGAATCAGCCGGTAGACATACTCGCATCCGTTACAGCAGAATGACTTCTCCTCCCGGCTTTCGCCAACAGGTGTTCCGCAATGGATACAAATGGGTTTCCTCTTACTCCTGGCCTGAGTTGCCTCAACCATAATTAATGACAAAGCGGGCAACCCACATCGGGACCGGCTACTCCGATTGCTGCCCTTAAACGCCATACCAGCATGAGCGCCATGGCAAGTGCCAGCCCTCGTTGGAAGCGCATGAGCCACAACGGGCTGATTCGGACACTCAGTCGACCCCAGCCGATATGGCTGAGAAACAACAGTGGAAGCGTTCCTAGCCCGAAAGCGAATAGAAATTCCGCACCTTGTAGCGGAGAGCCCAGAGCCAGTGCCAACCCGAAGACCATATAGAGCGGCCCGCAAGGTAGCAGGGGAGTCAAACCACCGATCAGACCACCTGCCGTCAGCCTGGGTAATTTCTGGAAGCGCGCGCTGATACGATAGAACCATTTAGTCAGTATACGCGGCTTTGGGAGCCATTTATCTGCTCCGATACCGACCAGCACAAAGAAAATAACCAGCAGCCAGGGAACGTATTGGACTGGCGACGCCTGCAGTGAACTCATGGCAATCTCCCCCAACGCCCCCAGCGCCGCTCCCATGGCAGTAATGGATAGAATCCGGGTCAGATTGTAAACCGTGGTGATCGCTTCCATGCTGACGGATTCATCCTTTTTGGGTGACAGGACAATTGCCAGCGGGCCGCACATGCCGACACAATGCAGGCTTGTTACCAGACCTGCAATAAAAGCGGTCCCCCCGCTATGGATTGTATGGGGATCAAGCATCTCGATGAATCAAGCAACTAAAGACGGAAAGGACAAAGCTTAAAGTATAGTATAAGGTTTCGCTCAAACCAGTATCAGGATTGCTCAAGTGGGACGGTATCCGGCTGGTTTACAATTGCCGTGTAGACGAACCAGCCTGTTGCAATAAACAGTGCGATAAAGAAGGCGACAATCAGGAGCCAGGGTTTACGGGCGATCAGCGAGCCTTGGTCCGGTTTTGGGTCTATTCTACTCATGGTTTGTTGAACAGGCGCGGATCTGGGCCCAGAAATTCTGCCTCGACCTGCAGGTTGCTGTTTCCGGGTTGACCGGTGATTTCAAACTGAAGTGGGAAACTGCCCTCATAATCACCACGGTTCTGCATGACTATGAGCGGCCAGACGACTTCGTCGAGTGGACCAACGGTCACCGACTGCTCAAAGCCGCGCACGCTGGTTCCCTCAGGTAACTCCGGAGCCTCAAGCGTGAAGGAAGCGGGTTCGTCCAGCTTGTTAATGAGCCTGACCTGGAACTGGTTCCGTATATACGAATCAGTTGCGTAATAGGGCATGCCTCGCATTCGTGTGAGCGAGACATCCGCCGGTTCCAGTCCACTGAAAGAATACGCCGCCACACTTGCTCCGATAAACATCAATGCGGAATAAAGTATGGTCCGTACCCTCAGGAATCGTGTCTTACCTCCACTCAATCCGATCAGCGAGTCATAACGGATCAGGCCTTTCGGTTTACCGATACGTTCCATCACTTCATCACAGGCATCGACGCAGCTCGCACAGGCCACACATTCCATCTGCAGGCCCTGGCGGATATCGATGCCCGTCGGGCAGACTTCAACACACCGGTTACAGGCCGTGCAGTCACCCATCTCGGGTTCACGCCGGGGACTGCGGGGCTCGCCCCGCTTCTCGTCGTAACCCACGATAAGGGAATTGTCATCGATTAGCGCGCTCTGCAAACGGCCATACGGGCAGATGATGATACAGAGCTGTTCCCTGAACCAGGCGAAGTTGACGTAAAGAATGCCGGTGAATGCCGCAACAAAGACGAATGACCTGATATGTTCTGCGGGCGCCGCGGTCATGTAGTTCCAGAGCTCCGGCAGGGAGACAAAGTAAGCCAGGAAGATGTGCGCTATCGCAAAGGATACAATAATGAAAAGCGTATGCTTTGTCACTCGCCTCATAAGCTTTTGCCACGAGAGCGGCGCTTTAGCGAGGCGACGCCTGTGGGCCGCATCGCCGTCAATCCAGCGTTCAATTCGGCGATAGACATGCTCCAGATACACCGTTTGCGGGCAGGCCCAGCCACACCAGATGCGGCCAAACAGTGCCGTCAGGTAAAAGAGCGTGAAGGCCAGACCGGATATGAGAAAAAACAGCAGCCATACATCCTGCACGGCAAAGGTCATTCCGAATAAGTGAAAACGACGGTCCATCACATTGAGGAAGACTGCCGGATGTCCCCCGATCTTGACCCAGGGCAGGGCGATAAAGACAGCTACTAGTAAATATCCCACAATGCGGCGGGCCAGCGTGAAACGGCCAATGACATCAGCAGGATGGACAATGTAGTGTGACCCGTCTTTGTTGATCGTGGTTACGGTGTCACGTGAAGGTTGTTTTTTCAGGTTACGGGCCATGGAACTTTCTCATGCAGCGGTGAAGTCTGCAGTCCGGGTTAATTCCTGAAGAACGTATCCTTCCGGGGTAAGTTCCCTCGCTATATTTCCTGAAACGGATTCATGGGCGGTTTTTCCGCCCCGCAATACAGGCAATAACGGTGGTGTGGGCTCATCACACGTTCGCAACTCGGACAAGTGACCGTGCCTTTCTGTTGCGCCCCATCCAGATCTCCATCCTGCAAGTCCAGCTGGTCCATCCGTTTGAGCAAGTCCGTGTCGGTCAGTTCGGTATGGTCCTGTAGCAGTGACCACAGAGCGTTGCAGGCCAGCAGTAACCGCTCCATCCGCTTCTCCATTACCTCCACCGAACGGCTCGCGTCCCGCGCACGATAACGTGCATGGTTTGCCGAAAGGTTTTGCCCGGCATTCTGCAGCTTGTGCTTGTATTCGTGAAGACCCATTGATCCCTGTATACTCCAAGATGCAATTCGGATAAAATACGCCCAGCTTTACGGATGGCCCTGAATATTTTGAAAATACCATACTTCTACCAAACTTACGGGCCGTCCGGCATCTCCACGGTTGCATTCGCCATACTGTCCGGACTGTGATAGCTCAACACGTAGGCAGTGACCTGTGACACCTTGGCCGGACCGAGAGTCGGTCCCCAGGCGACCATGCCAGCTTTCGTATTTGGAGAGCCCTCATTGATCATGTTGTAGACATACATCGCGCTGTTATCATAGAGCCAGCTTTCGTTCGCCAGGCTTTCACCGATACCGCCTTCCTCGTCCCCGTTCAAAGAGGCCAGATGGCATGAAGCACAGTAGGTGTTGTAGACTTCTTCGCCCTGTTGAATGAAGGTCTCGTTGCCCGCCATCTGCCAGAGCGTGTCATTGTTTATGTTTCCTGCCGCCGCCAGCCTGCGCGATTCTATCTCGCTCATCGCATTGGCAAGACGCTCTTCATCGGGCGGGACTACACCCGTGCTGATCCAGCTCAGCCAGTATATGACCGAGAATATCATTGCCCCGTAGAGTGTCCATAACCACCAGTTGGGCAATCGGTTGTCGAATTCCTGGATGCCGTCATAAACGTGCGGCCTCAATTCTTCCCCAAGAATCTCATCTTTTTTCTTCGGTCGGTCTCTCATCTCTTTCTTGTAAATCAGTCTGGTTTGTTTTGTGTTCTTCCCCCTCCAGCGGAAGATTGGCGGCATGGTCTATCTTCTTTTTCGGTGCACGGTAGATGCGGATAACGAAGTAGCAAAATGCGAGAAAGAAGATGAAAAACGCGATAACACCGATTTCAGTTGCCGAGGGATCATAAAATAGCCGCTTGAACATGCTAGTTCCCCGCGGTTGCGCCGACCTCCTCATAGGTCCCGAGTTTTTGCAGGTAGGCAATCAGCGCAACAAGTTCGGTCTCCGGCTCCGTGTATTTGTCCTCGTTGACCAGTCCTTCAGCAATATCTTCCGCCTGTAGTTGCGCATGCTGGATGATTTCCTCGTCCGACCAGTCCGGATAGGGCACTCCCAGACCATTCATAACCATGATCTTGGCCGGAAGGCTTTCAAAGTTAACCGTTTTCTCATTCAACCACGGATAGGCCGGCATGTTGGAACCGGGTGATGTGCTCCGCGGATTCATCATGTGCTCATAATGCCAGATGTTGTTGCGCATCCCGCCTTCTCGTGCGAGGTCCGGGCCGGTCCGCTTGCTGCCCCACTGAAATGGGTGGTCATAAATCGATTCGCCCAGGCGGGAGTAGTCGCCGTAGCGCACCACGTCCGGGACGATCGTGCGGATCTGCTGGCTGTGGCAGTTATAGCAGCCTTCGGAGATATAAATATCTCGGCCGGCTAGTTCGAGTGGTGTGTAGGGCACTTGCAGGCGGTCTTCAATATTGTCTGCCCGCTCCAGGATAATCGTCGGGATAATCTGGATGATTCCTCCGGCGGCAGCCGATATCAGGACAAGCACACTGAACGGAATCCAGTTGCCGATCAGCGCCTCGTACCAGTCATGCCATTTACTGCGGCTCACCTGGAAATGCGCTATCGCCACCAGGCTGACAAAGATCAGGCCTATCAATCCGGATAGCTCAACCAGCCCTGTTCCAAACAGCCACACACAGCCAATCACCACAATCAGTGCGGAATAAATGAAGGGCGCGTTCCAGAATGTTCCAATCGGGCCGATCTTCCCCTCCAGTTCCCGGATCTCCGCTTTCTCGTCGACATCCACTTCAACGGAACTTTGGACCTTTTCGGCTCCTGCGATGGTTTTCCAGATATTGTAGACCAGCATCATCCATCCGACCAGGTAGAGCGTGCCGCCTACCGCTCGGGTCAGCATGAGCGGGCGGATAGTCGTCAGGGTATCAAGAAAGTTGGGGTAGGCCAGCGCGGTGCCGTCCTCGTTCGTGGCGTTCAGCATCAGCCCCTGTGTTACCCCGCTGGCCCACATCGAGGCGACGTACAGGAGGATGCCCACCAGCCCCAGCCAGAAGTGGTTGTTCGCCATCGATTCGGAATATAGCTTCCGGTTCCAGAGCCGCGGTGCCAGCCAGTAGAACATTCCCGCAGCCATAAAGCCGTTCCAGCCAAGCGTGCCTTCATGGACATGGCCGATCGTCCAGTCCGAGTAATGGCTGAGGTAATTGACTGCCCGGATCGAAAGCAGCGGTCCTTCAAAAGTCGCCATCCCGTAGAACGTCACGGCGGCTATCATGAACTTCAGCACCGGATCCGTGCGGAGCTTGTGCCAGGCTCCGCGCAGCGTCAGGAGACCGTTCAGCATCCCCCCCCAGCTAGGCGCCCAGAGCATCAGGCTGAACAGCATCCCAAGGGCCTGCAGCCAGAAGGGCAGTGCGGTATTCAGCAGGTGGTGGGGTCCGCCCCATATATAGATAAAGACCAGTGACCAGAAGTGTACCACACTGAGACGGTACGAATACACCGGGCGTCCCGCCGCCTTGGGTATGTAATAATACATGATCCCGAGGATCGGGGTGGTCAGGAAGAACGCCACCGCGTTATGCCCATACCACCACTGCACCAGCGCGTCCTGCACGCCGCCGAAGATCGGGTAGCTGTGCAGCAGGCTGGTCGGCCACTGCAGGTTGTTGACGATGTAAAGCATCGCCACCGTCACAATCGTGGCAATATAGAACCAGATCGCGACGTAGAGGGTCGGTTCGTTGCGCTTGGCAATCGTCCAGAAAAAATTGATCGCGAATACCACCCAGATCAGCGTCACAAGGATATCGATGGGCCAGATCAGCTCCGCATATTCCTTCCCCTGGCTCAGCCCGGCTACCAGCGTAATGGCCGCGAACACGATGATCAGCTGCCAGCCCCAAAGGTGTATCTTGCTCAACAGGTCGCTCGCCATGCGCACTTTCAGTAGCCGCTGGCTCGAATGATAGACCCCCGCAAAAAGCATGTTGCCGACAAAAGCAAAAATGGCCGCGTTCGTGTGGAGCGGCCTGAGCCTTCCAAAACCCAGCCACTCCAGGTCGAAACTGAGAAAGTGGAAGTTCAGTTGAAACGCGATGAACGCTCCGGCGGCCATCCCCACCACTCCCCAGAATATGGAGAATAGCATGAAGCCCCTTACGGTTGCGTCGTCGTAGTCTATGCGGGTAGTTGCCATCTCAATACAGTTGTTTCAGAAATTTATTTCGTCTCCTTCTCATCCTCCTCCAGTGGCATCAGCGCGTCCTGCTCCAAGGATCGTATCCCTCGGTTCTTCCGGTCATGCACGAATAATATCATGAATAATATAGCCAGGGTCAGGCTGATAAATACCGTGAGCAGGATCGCAGCTGTCATTTTCAGGGCAGGAACACCTATTCAATAAGGTTATGTTAACGAGTGGCTTAGGATACACGGAGGAGCCGGGTATTGTAAAGTATGCGGCATTAGATTGGTTAATATTATTTCTGTCAAACTTTCTTTTTACTAATAGTAATAAGATTAAGTCTCAATTAAAATTTCCGCCGTATACGATAAAGCCCCGCCTCTCACGGCGGGGCTCTTGCTTCCCCGAATTCCTCAACAGACGAGTTTCTCTAGAGGACACTATGCATACATCAATATCGCCTGTAAGTCTCTTTTATCGGGACGACACAGCGGAACTTTCGTAAAAGAAACATTCAAACTTCGGCCATCCATCCACTCCTTTCCCGCACTCCGGTAAGATCAGTCCAGACTTCTCTAGGTCCGGCCGTATCTCTCTAAAAATGGCCTTTCTTTCTCCTCAAAATAGAAAAAAATTTGAAAATTTTTTGCGGCTTTTCTGCAAATTTTTTCAGCCCCGCCAGATATTCACAGGACGGTTTTCCTTATTCCTGACTTATTCACTTTCTGGCAACGCACTAAACAAATCCCCATGAAGTAGTTCGGGACTTATTGACAT
>CAYQCG010000030.1:0-11044 GCA_964415925.1 uncultured Puniceicoccaceae bacterium
GTGGATCAGACTCGAAGCCCAAATCGGTAATTTGATCTTTCACTGCATCGACCTGATCCGGTTGAATATCCACCAGAATGAGGTTGGGATCCTCCCCGGTTTCGGAAATTGCCACGCGCTGTAGCAGGACATCACGTGAAAGGTAAAGGGTGTGGATGAGAAAAGCGCCCATCCCGAGCGTCACAAGCAAGAAAAGGGTACGGTTCTGGGGACGGTAGAGGTTGCTGAGTGACAGCCGCCATACATAGGGCAGACCGCTAAAGCTTGTCCGCCTGAGGAATGCACGCAGGGCAAAGGCGATTAACGCCAGAACAGCCAAACTCCCGGCCAAGCCGCCAAAGTAACCCAGACCTATTTGGGGACGACGTGTCTGCTCCATGGCAAACCAGAGCACACCTCCCGCAATGGACAGGCCGATGATCCAGGCGAAGGGATCCTTGATGAGCGGGTGCCCCGTCTCTATGGAGGCACGGATTGCCTTCAGCGGGCTGACTTTTCGGACTGAAAGAAGAGGTAAGAGGGCAAAGAGTCCGGTAGCAGCAGCACCAAAGAGCAGGCTGATGAGTATGCTCTGCCAGGAAAAGTAGACCTCTACGGAAAAAGGAACCAGGTTTTCGATCAAGCCGGGGAGGATAAACTGAACGCCAACTCCAATGGCAGAGCCGAGGAGGGCTCCGACCATTCCAGCAGCCAGCACTTGTGTGAGGTAGATTGCGAAACAAGTCCTTGCACGGACACCGAGGCAGCGCATTAAGGCAATGCTGCCAAGCTTCTCCTTCAGATATACCTGAACGGCACCAGCCACGCCAATTCCTCCCAGTAACAGCGCTATAAATCCGACCAGATTGAGGAAATCGCTGATATTGTTCATCACCCACTGGATATTACGCTGACGCTTTTGCACGGTGTCGAAAGAGATGTTTTCCTCAGCCATTAAGCCTCCCCTATCGGATTCACTGATTTTCTCTCTTATCTCCTGAGTGTAGCCGTCCGGAAATTTGAAATACACCCTATGAGTGGCGATACTGCCAAACTGGATAAGATTAGTATCCTCCAGGTGGGTGCGATCAATATATACCCGTGGCGCAAAAACAGAGGCGATCTCGGATTCCCCGGCAACCCGCAAGAGTGCTCCGGCGATGACAAAGTCTTTTTGTCCCAAACGGATGATATCTCCTTGTTCAAGCTGGTATTGCAGCATAAGGCTCTGCTCAACCAGTGCTTTAGGTGTATCAGGGTCGCGGAAATCGATCCCTGCAGGAGCCGACTCGAGTTCCCCATAAAACGGAAAATTGCCTTCTAATGCACGTGTATCAACCAGGCGCGTCGCATCCGGGCCGGGGAAATAGGCCATGGAACGGAATTTAACTTCCCCTGCCTGCTCACCACCCAAATCGAAGATAAAGCTCTCCATTTTAGGGCTGAATTCCTGCCTCGAAGTCAGGGCAAGATCCGCACCGAGGAGCGTTCGCGCCTGTGCATCAATCGCAGTGCTCAAGTTGTCACGGAAAGCATTAATCGAAACCAGCGCACCCAGCCCGAAGACAATCGAGAGGGTGTAGAGCACAAGCAGCTTGCGTTGGCCACGGCTATCCCGCCAAGCCATCTTGAGAATCCAGCCGAAGCCGGGACGTGTGGGTCCGTCAGGCTGGAACATGCTCATGGGTTTCGCTGAGTCGACCGTCAGCGATCTTCAGGACACGCTGACACATGCCGGCAAGTTCCAGGTTATGGGTAACGAGGATCAGGGTCGTACCATGATCACGGTTGATCTCAAACAGCAGATCGGTGACATTGTGGCTCGTGTCACTGTCGAGATTACCGGTGGGCTCATCCGCGAATAGAATACTTGGCTGATTACTGAACGCTCGTGCCATTGCCACCCGTTGTTGTTCACCCCCCGAGAGCTGAATCGGATAATGTTCGAGGCGATGACCCAAGCCTACACGCTCCAATAAATCCCGTGCGCGGGAGCCGACTTTCTTCTCACCGCGCAGTTCCATAGGGACGCTGACGTTTTCCAGGGCCGTCAGCGTTGGGATAAGCTGAAAATTCTGGAATACAAATCCTACCTGATTGTTGCGCAGGGCGGCACGTTCGTCCTCGGATAGCTCTTCTATCGAAACTCCGCCCAGCCGGACAGTCCCGCTGGTGGGGACGTCGAGTCCGGCGCATAGCCCCAGTAATGTGGTTTTTCCGCTACCGGAAGGGCCGACGATAGCCACGGTTTCCCCCGCCTGAACGCTGAAATTGACGTCAAAGAGGATTTGCAACGGCTTGCCTCCGCTGCGAAAGCTCTGGTTCAACCCGCTGACTTGCAGAACGGGGCCTTTGCCGTTATCGCTTATATCCATATTTATGAGAATTGTTGCACAACCTGCGCTCAGGACAAGCCCACGGAACACTTGTGCCTCCAAAAGGACAGGAAACTTTTCCGGATGACGACACGATTTTTCATTTTTATAACCATTCTCCTTCTTATTACGGAGGGACTTACCGCAGTAGAACGGAAGACTATCCTGTTTTTCGGAGACAGCCTGACGGCGGGTTACGGACTGGACCCGGCACAGGCCTACCCTGCATTGATACAGGATAAGATCGAGACGGCGGGCCTCAATTTCGAGGTTGTTAATGGAGGACTAAGCGGTGAAACCACCGCAGGTGGCCTCCGCCGGATCGACTGGATGCTGCGCCGCAAGATCGATGTTATGGTTCTGGCGCTTGGACCGAACGATTTCCTGCGTGGCCTGGGACTGGAGCAAACCGAAGAAAACCTGCAGGGCATCATTGATAAGGCACTGGAGGCCTATCCGGAAATGAAGATTGTCATCGCTGGGATGAAAGCTCCCCCGAATCTTGGCGCAGACTATACGAATGCCTTTGAGGACATCTATATCCGACTGGCTGAGAGGAATGACCTGCCCCTGATTCCATTCCTGCTTGAAAATGTCGGAGGCATTAAAGAGCTCAACCAGGCGGACGGCATCCATCCAACCGCAAAAGGTAACCAGATTATGGCGGAAACTGTATGGGGTGTGCTGGAGGAGGTGCTACAGAATCAATCCTCTTTATCTGCCTCTCTCCGATAATAAATTTCAAGGGCTTCCAGAGCACGTATCTCGTCCTCTTTGCAGACACTGAGTCTAAATCCCCCAATGGTTTTTGTATAGAGGCCGATTGTCGCCATGTTTTCGTCCAGCAGGAAGCATTCAATACCTGATCCCTCCAGGAATGCCTTCACGAGGTGGGCCTGGGTCTGCTCATAAAAATGTGCGATAGTCACCATTCCTAGGATTTCTTCTTCTTCTTCTTTTTAGGCGGCATAGGTCGTAAATGCTCGCTCAATACAGTAACTATATAATTGGATCGGTTGCGGTTTTCAAGTAGTGATGCTCTATCGATGCGCTTAAGCAGGTCTTTGGAAAGACTTATCGATATTTGTGTCTGGTCTGATGCGCGGTCGCGGATTTTAAGATTCACAGGCATGATCATAATGACGCCGTATCACGGATTAGTGTCAAATCATAAATTATATTATTCCGTGCTACCGCGTAGCATTATACGTGAATGAGCATACCCTGGGGAGTGGAATAGAGATAGGCCTCCACCTTTTCTCCAGTGTGAGCGGATAGTGCCTGCCGGTAAGCATGGATCTGCGGTCCATAGCGTTTTGGCAATTCAACAGGTATATCTGCCAGGCGGTCGGTTTTCCAATCCACGATTCGGTAAAGCTGCGCTTCCGGATCATGGGAAAGCCAGTCGATCAGTCCTTCGTAGACTTCCCTTCCTCTCGATGGCCAGAAGAAAGGCCACTCGGTCCAGACCTTAAGGGGTTTATCAAACCAATCGAAAAAATCCGCCTGCCTAAAGGCAGTCCATTCCCGTTTCCCGCGTTCCGGATCTGGACAGCGGGAAATCACATAATCTGAATAACCATTCCAATCCGTTTCGCCCCAGGGGGCGTATTCCATGGACTCATGCCACCAGAGACCGTAGGCGTTGGGAGGCATTTGCAAACCTGGGAATTCCTCGGTTTCAACCGTGTTTTCCCGCTCGGCCATTTCGACAGGGTCAGGCTCAACAGCAAGTTCACTTGGCGTAACGCGCTGACGGTCATTGCTAATGTTTTTCCTTGCCGTATAGAGCCATGAGTCCTCCCAGTTGGGTCCCCCTGCCGTGAGGGGCTGCCTCGCTGCATCCGCTGAAGACAGCTTTTCATCAACCGTAAGCCCAGTCGGAAGGATCTGAAACGCTTCGAGGTTATGACCATTATTTTCAACCTTCAGGCATGATGCCAGCGATTCTTCACACTTCTTGAAATAGGCCTCATCATCAACCAGTACGAGTGTATGGCGTGCCCGGGTCATGGCAACGTAGAGCAGCCGCTCGTTTTGCTGGCGCTCGCGCTCTGCCAACGCTTCCTTATACTGGATAAAGCGCTCGCTTCCACCATGTAACTTATCCAATGCAAGATCGACTCCCGTATCCGTCCTGAAGATCAGGGGATAATTGTTATTGGGCTTGCTTGTCGTGCCAAAGAAATAAGGTAGTATGACCGCATCCCAATCCAGACCTTTCGCTTTGTGACAGGACAATAACTGGATGGCTCCTCCACGGGCTTCTTCTTCTGCCGGGGTTTTGTGTGCACTATCCTGCAACTCGTATGACCACTGACGTAAACTGATACGCCGTGCTTCGGCGTCATAGGCTCGCCGGATGCATCGACCCAGATTCTGCCGGATGCTCTCTTTCTCTTGTGGAAAAAGCAGGGCCAGTTTCTCCAGCAGGAACGCTTTTCGGACAACCAATTCCGCCGCGTCTCCCAAGGGTAGTGATATTACCTCTTCACGCAGGACGTGAAGCTCATTCAGTGTGTCTGCAACAGAACCTTCAAATGGACATGCTGCCAGAATTTGAAATGGCTTCGAATCCCTCTCACCTTTGGAAGACTGGGCAAAGCGGGCGATGGCGTCATCGGATAGTCCGTAGATTTCACGTAATACGCCAACGATTTCAAAACTGTCGCACGGACGACCCATAATCATGATCAACGCGGAAAACCAGGCAACGACCGGATTAACCTCACTACGCGATTTATGGGAATGCTGCTGGACATCAAAGCCTGCGCGACGCAGTGCTCTGCTGAGGTATCCCAGCCATTCGTTACGGGGACAGAGGAGGGCAACATCAGACCAGTCCCGGGCGCGCAGTTTTTCGATGGATACAGACGTGAGCCATGCAGCAAAATCAGCCGCCAATAGTTCACGTGCCTCATCCGCTTTAGGCTTATCTCCAAGATCGGAGGACGGACTGAGCGGTAAGCGAATGACCTGGCCATATCGGGCATGCGGGGCGGCTTCGAGAGGTACGTAATCCACCTGACGATATACACTGCCTGCGCCATTCAGTACAACATGCAGCAATTGGTTGGCGGTCTTGACGATGTCGTGCTGGCAGCGCCATGTCGTGCTGAAGACCAGTTCATCAGCGGCAAACTGTTCTGTTAACAGACTGCGGATTTTCTGATAGGTCGCCAGATCGGCCCGCGAAGCATAAATCGATTGCTGGGGATCTCCTACCATCGAAAAACGCCCCTGTTCCGGTGCCTCCGGCATACCTTCAAGCCAACGGCCCAAGGCACGTGCCGGCCGGGCGAGTTCCAACAGAATCTCAAATTGCACCGGATCGGTATCCTGTGCTTCATCGAGCAGGAAGCGTGGGCGGCTGCGCCGGATCAATTGCAGGATATCACTTTTATAAAGCAGCCTCCGTACACATTCGAGTATGTCATCGTAGGTAAGAATCCCTTCATGCATGCGGTAATGCAGGAAGGACTCAGCCATCTGCGAAGCCCACGATAAAGCAACATTGCCCAGCCAATCCTGCAAAGGTGCAATTGCTTCGGCCCATCTAGCAATAAACTTGTCCCCTCCTTTCTCAATCACGGGGAAGGGTGAATACTGCCCCGATTTATAGGCCCTGTGCCATTTTCGAATTTGCTCCTGACCGCGCAGGATATTGTCCTTTCCTCGCCCTTTTCCTTCGAACTCGAGTATGTTGTTTAGATCGACTTCAGGAATCCCGGGATGCTTCTCATCATCCTGAATTGCATGACTCAGCGGCATCTCACGTGCCAGATCCAGCAAAGTCGCTAATGGAATGTGACGCCTAAGCAATGAGTATTCAACGGATTCCGTAATCTGGTTGTTCTGGAGGAATTCTATCCATAAGGGCTTGAGATCATCCTTTTCCGCCATGATTTCCAATTGGCCAGGAATACCCATCTGTGAGCCATAACGCTTTAGCAAATCCAGGGCATAACTATGCAATGTCCCAAAGAAGGCTTGCTGCAATCGTCCCATCGCATCTGCCGGATTACTCCCGTTTAGTAATTCCTGTTCGGCACGTTGGTGAAGTTCTGCAGCTGCTTTGCGTGTGTAAGTCACGACAACCAGATGTGGCAACAGAGGTTCCGCACGGTATAAGTCCATCCGTGCCAGATTTGCGATACGCTTCACGATTGCAGTTGTCTTACCTACGCCGGCAGGTGCCACTACGGAAAAATTGTGCTCTCCTTCGTTATAAAAGCGCTGGCGCTGCGGCTCGTCCTCTGTAATGTGAAGATTCATTTTGCAGAGCCCGGCAATCCCGGATAAGTCAGTTCCCAACGCTTTTGCACAAGGGATTTGTGAACCGACAGCGTAGCCATGGGTGGAACCCATTCTATTCCGTAATCGTTACGTGGAATAAATCCCGTCCCCAAAATGGCGTTTCTCTGCATCCGTATCAGATCCTTCCAGAAACCAGACTTTCCGCGAAAGCTTTCCGGTGTAAGCCCCGGCGTAATAGAATCACCAGCGTGTAAGAGGTTGCCGTTAACTTCTTCAGCCTGTTTCTCCAACCCAAGGATGTAGAGTGCCATTTGCAAACCCTCACCTTTCTCAGCCAGCTTTTCCGGGCTAACAGATTTGGGTTTACCCGTTTTAAAGTCGATGACCTGGTATGCGTAGCCACCTTCATGCATGCGGCGCAGCAGAAGATCCATTCGCCCGTGCACAGGGAAAATGCCGTCTTCACTGAAGTTGATAACACAATCATACGGCAGTGAAATCTCGGCCGCACATTCATTCCAGCCCCTGAGTTCACTTAATGCTTCTGCAAAAGACTGCGCCTTGAGTAATGCATCCTGCCAGTATCCAAGCCACCAAACCGGCATGGGCGAAGAGCACGCGTCGAAGCAGCTCTGGCATTTATCGCGTATTTGCTGTGACGCCTTTTCAACTTGTTGCCGCCAGTACGGTCCTGCCGGTAGCGGCTGAAAGTTTTCGTTGAGATTTGCAAGTAACCATTGGTGGACCCACTGGCCGACCACGATGTTTGGGTTAGGTAATTCAAGAAAGCGTTCTTCTGCCTTGATTTTCAGGTGATTCTCCAGCCAAACCTTAAGAGGGTTCTTGAAGTTCTGTTCCCATGCTGTGGCTGAAAGTCTTATCCCTCCCGGGGGAGGACTTTTATAACCGCAATCGTAACAACCAAATGGATTAGAGCCATCATTCCGGGCCTTCCAAGCCCGTAAGGTGGAGTCCATTGGCGGAAATTCATCCACGGTCTTTATTCCGAACAGGCAGGCCTTTGATTGTTCAAGCATTTGGCTCATTCTCCGCTCATCAGGGATTTCACCGCCTAATACATACGCAGTACGCCACCAGAGTTCGCTCGGGCCTGAAGTACCCTCACCCTCCACTAAATCCCTGGAGGCGGAAATAGTTAAAGTGTCTGTGGATTCCAGTAGTCGATAATAGGCCAAGGTTTCCTCATCCTTCTGGTCCTGATTACGCCAGAGCCAACCATACTCCATCACCCAGTGACCATCCCCTTGTGAACCTCTCTTCAGGGACTCAATATTGAGCTGGGTTTTAGCTGTTTCCACCAGATAAGGATTCGGTGATCTTGTCGCCGGCCAGATCCCCTGATTGAGTCCCCCAAGGATTAAGTGTGAAAAGTCATCTTCCTGCGCTGTCAGCGGATCAAGTATCTGAATTTTGGCAAATACATTGCAGGCATTCTGATAACGACTGCGACCGGGCTTTCTCAAGTTATTTACTAACCATTCAATAAATACTTTTCTTTCTACTCGATCACCTAACTTTGCACTTAATGTCGCGATGCGCGCTTCTAATTTACGGATCTCCGTCTCTATTCCAATAAAATTAACTGTATCACTAACTAATTGCAGGTAAATATTTAACACTTCTTTGGAGGGTAGTAGACTCCATTGATTCAGCCAATCTTTAACAGACTCCGGGATTTCTTCACTTTCATTTAATGAATGCTCTAAAATATTATACTGATTAGACAGTAATTTATTATTATGCTTATTCGTCAAATACTTGATATCTTCCAGAATCGTGAGATCCAATAGACCTTTCTCGGCTGCAATCCCGCACCAGCTGATCCAGGAGTTGATATTAGCCTTTACCTGCCACTCTGCCCAGGCCTCCAGTAACTGGTATACACAGGGCTGTGCAGCAAAGTGACCCATACTGTCATGATGCGGTAATCCATTTGTGTGAAGGAGGGCAGAAACCCGACGCGCCAATAGGGAACCTGCTGGAAGAACAATGCCCAAACGGGTGCATTCGGGCAGCTGCAACCACTTTACAACCTGATGGAAAATGATGTGTGCTTCTTCCTCCGGTTCGCTGGCCAAATGCAGCGTAACCCTAGCCTTGTCCGTATCTTCTAATAGATTGAGAGATTCAACTGAGTTTGATAAAACTGCAGGTCTGCTTGTGGCGTCTTTGACAGTAATAAATTCAGACGGCCCATAGCTTTGTTCCCATGTTCCCAGCCAAGCCATTTCATCATAGCGTCCGCTGACCGGTGGAAACACCATAGTGGCTTTTTGTGAGGACTTTTTGGCTGCATCCAAAAGCCCTTTTATTTCCCAGTCACGGGATCGAAACCCCCAAATCAAGACGCTTTGAAAAAGGGGCTTAGAGACTTCTAAACATTGCAGCCACTGGTCAGCTTGTTGTCGTGACCACAGCCCGGAATCCCTCAGTTTGGAATCATAAAGCCTGAGGATTTGAAAAACAGCTGCTTCTGAAACAACGTCCAATGGACGTCCTGAACCGGTCAGTTGATCATGCAGCTGAATCAATCCTGTGGGATCGCGGTAGCAGGCTTCAGCTTGTGGCGATCTCCCCTTGGCTTCCGATAGAGCTACCCTCGCAATCAAGGCAAGATCTTCCGCACGGGCCAGTCTGGCAGTTGCTGAAAATTCTTTCAGTAAGATATCGCGTATTACGCCAGGCGTCCAAAAGTGTATCCCAAAGCAAGCAGAAGAATCTGAGAGGATTCGCGATTTAAGAAAGGAAATTACCGCCTGGCTGGGTGCCAGGACGACTGAAGGTAAGGATGTGCTGTTGGCATCCTGATCAGATAACCATGGTTTTATGAGCCCATCCCAGGCATCCCTGGCCGACGCCAAGGCTAAGAGTTCAACCGAGCCATCACTCACTAACTATGGGGGTAACAACGCCAATCCGGTAAGGCAATGTCCGATTGACTTCCAGTCTCATTCCCAGTGAAAAGTCACCGGCGCATCAATATCAGGATGCAGACTATGATGGACAGGACATCCGAGGGCCGCCTTCTCCAGTGTGTTGCGATGCTCAACCGGTATTTCTGAAGGCAACCAGAATTGTATGGATAGGCGGCCAATCCTGCGGGGTGACGCAGACATTTGTTTTTCCACCTCGAAACGTGCCCCGCGGAGTATCTCTTCAATTCCAAGACTTTGGGCTTTGATTGCCATAATGGTCAGCATGCAAGTGCCCATCGAAGTGCCTACCAGGTCCGTTGGCGAAAAAGCCTCTCCCTTGCCGTGATTATCAACGGGGGCATCCGTTTCCAATACATCGTTAGACGGATCGTGAACAGCCTTAACATGCAGATCACCTTGATACGTTCCAGTCACTTTAACCATTATTGGCGAAGCTAGGCAGCATATTCAGTCTCTGCAATCAGGTTTATTACTAGGGACGTGCACCTCTTTTAGAAATGTAAGTGACATCGTTATCAAGGCTGCGGTAAATCATGGACTCATCGGTAACTTCAAGAATCTTGTAATGATGGATCATTTCTCCGGGTGCCATTTGCTCTTCACCCTCAGGAGCCAGTATCACCTCGGTTTCTGTAATCATCTTATCCTTCTCTACTCTGAAAGTGCCTCGATGGGTTGAAGTGGTGAGCAAGCGGTTATCCTGGTATAAGGCGAATTCGGCGATAAACCGATTATCCCTTGTCAGGGTAACATTCCATTGACGCAACGCCGGTCCTCTCTGAGTTTGCATATTCACTTCACCATGCCAAACCCCATAAAGGTGTTCACTGGAGTAGCTTTGTGGTCCAAGTAAATAACCACTATTGACCGGGATCAGGATCAGGACGAACAATATCCTGAAGAAAAGCTGTGGTGAATGAGAATTCATACAATTACTATAGTTGATGATGACAGCCTTCCAAGATGTCGGTTCAAATAAATATCAAGATGGGCTCTGAGGACCATGATCGCCGGGAAGAGATTCGTTTCCGGCATGATGACCCGCGAGAGATTTTGCGATGTCGCCTTCGAAATAAACGGTCCGGGTGGGAAAGGCCACAGACAGACCCCGCTCCTCAATGACCCGCATGATTTTGCAGTTGATCCTCTGCCGGACATCCATGTGCTCCAGCCATTTAATGGAAGTAGTAAAATAGTATACCAGAATATCGAGTGAGCTTCCGCCAAAATCTGTGAAGTTTACCAGAATAAAATCCTGTTGTACGCCTTCGTCTTCCCGCAATAGTTTACGGATTGCCTCAACCAGATCCTCCATCTGGTCAGCGGTTGTCTCGTAGGTCACACCCACCACTTGCTTGACGCGGCGTTTGGGCATCTGTGACCAGTTATTGATTTTTTCATTGGCGAGAACTGAATTGGGTATTGATAATACTGTTTTCGGCCAGGTCCGCACACGAGTGGAAAGTAAGCCAATGT
>CAYQCG010000031.1:0-2457 GCA_964415925.1 uncultured Puniceicoccaceae bacterium
AGCCATCGCGGGCCGGTTACAATTATGGGTACGCGGATACCAGCCTGCCAGAGCCACCATTTATGAGCGTGCAGGGGCTGCGTTTGCCCGGTTACTCCGGTGAAGAATCCTTCCCGGTAGCCATTGTCACCAACCAGGATCACATATGTATTATCTGCAATTCCTAATTCTTCGAGCTTGTCATAAACCTGCCCGATATGCCCGCCGAGTTCATACGCCATTCCCAGCCAGACTGCCGGATCCCGCCTTCGTGCGATTTCATCCGGGTCGGTCTCACCATTGTTGTAATCAACGACCTCAGGTATATTTTGAAAGCGGACACGTGATGACGGAAAACATTCCCGGCCCTCATGCATGGCATAATGGGATAGCTGTACATAAAATGGCTTTCCTGCATTCACCTGCCTTTCAATGAAATCGAGTGCATCGGTCGTTATTTTTCCCATCAATTTAGGGTCGGTGAGTGTATCAAGGGTTCCGTCCCCAATAGTTTGCCCTTCATTATTGGTCGTTGCTCCGTCGTGCTCGATATACCCTCATCGCCCGGATCCCCTCGCAGATGTCACTTCCCGAAATGAGCCGATACATAACCTAGATTTCCCAAAGCCTCAGGAATCGTCGTGGTCCGGGATCCAACGTTTGATCGGCACCGTTTGGAATCACCGGAAATTCTGAAATCCGGGTGTCATAATAATCGTCTGTTCCAAGGAAAACGGTATATCCATTACGAGGATTTGACTGTCCGGTTTGTAGCGCGGCTCTTCCAGGGGAGCATTGAGGCGAACCATAGGCATTCATGAACTTCATTCCTCTTGCCGCCATTAGCTCTACGTGAGGCATTTCAATTATCGATCCCAAAGACGAGTTCTGCATGCGGTCATCCATTCGCACCGGTGTAGTGTTCCATCCCCAATCATCGATATACAGCATGACGATGTTGGGCTTTTCCAGGGCAGGCAAACAATGGTGAAGGACTGCCCATGTCACAAGCACAAGGGTAGGTTTATAAAGCAGAGAAATAACACAAACTGTTAGTGAGACACTAACAGTTTGTATGCAAAAATTACAGCTTATATCTATTTAATCTCTATTCGATTGCATAAACGTAACCATCACCGGCCAGTGCATAAATCTTGTCCTTGTAGATGCACAAGGTTGATTCTTCTACTCTCTGGCCAAACTTGAATATCCACAGGGGGTCACCGGTAAACGCATCAAGACAGTAAAATAGAGGCGTGTTTCCGGACCCGATGTAGACACGGTCACTGGCAATCGCTGGAGCCGATAATCCTCCGCCGTCATGGAAGGTCCAATGGATTTTTGCAGTCGCCGAGTCCACACAGTATATCCTCGATGACATCGGGACACCACGCAAACCTATGCCAACTCTGGCCGTATAATAAGCTCGATTCTTGAAGAATGCAGGGGTCGCATTAAAGTTCGAATATTTCCCCTTTTCCTCATCACTGGTATTTCCATTGCTGAGGATCTCACCGGTTGTTGCATCAAAGTATTTGAAAATACTGCTGTGGTGCGGTAAGTAGATTTTTCCGTCTGTCGCGATCAGCGTGCCTGAATCTAGGCCGATTCCATTTTCCTTCCAGACTATTTCGCCTGTCTTTTTATTGAAGGCATAGAGCGACCGGCTCCAGGACCCAAAGTAAACCAGATCTCCATCGATTGCGGGTTCAGCGGGAACTGACTTGGCGGTAGGATACATCCAGACGATATGCCCCGTCTCCCCGTCCAGGCAGACCGCATATCCGTTTACCGTCGGAACATAGACCAGACCGTCATCGACAGCGGCAGAGCCCCAGACCCATCCACCGGGTATGGTCTGCTTCCATACAAGGGCTCCCGTATCCGCATCCACACAGTAAAAGAACCTTTCCCCGCCTTGTTGCCCGGCGTAGATCTTGCCATCCGCACAGGCAGGTCCGACTGATATGGCTGCACCCATTTCAAATTTCCAGATTTCCTCCCCCGTTTCCGCGTCCACCGCGTAGAGGAAACCGGCAGGGTTTCCAAAATACAACTTACCCTGGTAGGCAGTCGGCTTGGATTGATAATAGGTCCCTCCTGAAAGAACGTCGGTAAAGATCCGTTCGCCGTTCTTGTTCTCGTATGCATTGAGAATGCTCCGTTTCCATTTCACTTCTCCTTCCGAATCCAGGCAATATAACCATAAGTCACTGTCGGTAACCAGCACGCCACCGGGACTGTCAACCAGGTCCGCATAGATCGGGTGTGTACTGATCTTCTTTTGCCACTTGAGGTCGCCACTCTTGGACAGGCAAATGACATGCCCGTCTACTGTGGCTGCCGTTATTCCGTCATCGTTAACCACCAGGCGGGACCGGATCCAGTCGCTCATGCGTGTGCTCCAGAGGATCTCTCCGCTTTTCGTATCCAACGCATAAATACCTTCATTTGCAGCACCTGCATATAGAACCCCAT
>CAYQCG010000031.1:2467-10913 GCA_964415925.1 uncultured Puniceicoccaceae bacterium
ATGCTTTCGAGCCCGCTGATCATGGCGACCTACGTTTGTTTCCCAAACTAGCCTGCCATCATCCTCATCAAGGCAATAGAGCGTCCCTCCATTACTGCCAAAATAAATATAGCCGGAATCTACCGCGACTGCTGTGTTAACCGAACCATTCGCTTTGAATTTCCAGGCAATCCTTTCATCCTCCTGCTGGTCAGGTAACCACAGCGCATATAAATAGCCTTCCATGGTGCCCTGGAAAACCTTGTCTTCAGTCATTGCCGGTTCTGCCAGCGCGTCAATGATACCCACATTGAAATCCCATAGTTTGCGTTCGTTGTCGGCAGTTGCACAAATCAGCCGATTAAAATTCTGGCAGATTGCCGGCCAACCATAGATGTCATGGACACCAAATGGATAAGTGACGTATTTGCCGTTTGTGGCCACTGGTGCAACTTGAGTTCTGTAATCAACATGCCCTGCATAATTTCGCTTAATGGTTTCCCCCGTTTTCTTGTCCACATAGACCAGATTCCTGGCCTGTCCCTCGTTGCCACCGTGGCTGTTGACTTCACGCAGGACCACTTGGTCGTCTATAATCAGAGGGGTTGAAGCAATGGCTGGATACTTATAGATGCCAAAAAGGGGGTGAGTCTGGATGGACTTCCAGATTTCCTTACCCGTATGCGCATCCAGACAAAGACTTGTCGTATGTAGTCCGGGTGATCCCACATACACCCGGTCACCCTCAACTGTTGGTCTTGCATACCATCCCAGTCCTACCGGAAATTTCCACGCTAACTCTCCCCTCACCGGTCCCGGCGCATCTGTGTAACCTGTGTTATGCTTGTTGCCCTGGAACATGGGCCAGTCGACATTCATGTCACCTCCTTTGGGAAACCCTTGGGGGTTGCCTTTGAAGGGCTCATGGATGGGTCCCTCTTCCTTCAACGTGCTGAATATTTCCTCCATGACGACAAAGCCTTCATCAATGACCTTGCACATTTCTCGAAGAGCCCTGTCACGTTGGGCTACCGGTCCGTAGACGATTCGTCCTTCAAGTCGGTAGTAGGCCTCGTCGATGTCAAAAAATGCAAACGTGTCGGCGCCTTGCTGCTGGATACTGCCCAGCCAGACGAAAAGCATTAATGAGCGGTAACGGTAATTCTCCGGTGTAGTTGGATTGTCTCTTACTTCTTGCCTCACCGCGTCTATATCCTCGCTCCCGCTCGGATAGAAAGTCGCGCCAAAACTGGCAGTGCTGAATACAGTTAGGGCAAGGAGTAATGTTAATAGTGTTTTCATTGGAATTAATCGTTGTGTTATTGTGGGTTTATAAATTGTAGTGATTTCACTAAGCTATGATGAAGGGCTCTTGCACTGGGCCACTTGCCTTCATTTTTTTTCTGAAGTTTCGTGCAACAAGCGGCTATTAATTCCAGCCAGCGGTCACCTCTCCACTCGTGTAACTCAAGTGGGTTTATGTATCCGGATCGCTCTATGAATTCCTCTGTGGTTATCAGGATGGAACGTAGTCTATCCGCATTGGAATGTGTTGAGCGCAACCAGTTCGTCCAATGCGTCTTTTCCTCTACTGTCGGATTCCGCCCCAGCATTTCCAGATAAGCCGTTTCCACCACTGCTTCCGCTTCCTCCATTGGGTATCCAATATCCCGATACCCGAGCAGGTCGGAGGGTATGTTGCTGCCCCGGTTACTGCGTAAAACTTTGGTTACATGCCTTTTCGCAGGCAGGAAATCAGGTTGCAAGTCACTGTTTCCGGTTGCCGCTGGATTATAGAGGAATGCTGACGGCTCATCCGGAGGGTTATTTGGCAGTCCATCGCCTAATCCTGAGTATATTGCATTGCTCCTGTTTCCCTTCACCACAAACCCGTCAATCCCGTTGGCAACGTAGCCATAGCCACCAGCTTTTCCGCTGATCAGGTTGTTGCGGACTGTTGCACCATATAGAATGGTTCCACCAAGATTGGGATGCCAGGCGTCCCCACCCATTGGAAGCCCCGCATGTATCCTGCCGCCCATCGCAATAATCCAATTGTCCTCAACGATCACATCGCGATAATCAAAGCGCTTGTTTTCTGCAGGCCCCATTTGATGATACGCAAAGGGATCGATTAGGGCGATTCCTCCCAGCATCTCACGGGATACTGAGACAATTACATTGTCGATCACCTTCGAACCTGGACCTCCCTGGACCATCACCCCTTCGTCTGTCGCATCGTAGATCAGGTTATTCCGGATCAACGTGTTCCTGCTTGCTGTCGATATCCCGTCGCCCCAGCCAAACGGTTTTTCCCAATTCGATCTTCCATTCCCGCGTATATCAACTCCGGACGCAAAGACGATGTTATCCTCGACCAGGATGTTTCTTCCGCCTTCCTGGATATGAATGGCACCCCATCCTCCGGCGCTTCGGGAGTTCAGCACGATACATCGCCGGATATTTTGCCCGTCACTCCCTTCTCCCCCTAAGGATATCATTGGGACATATTCAAGCTTACCTTCCGGGCTCTGAAAGCTTGACCGGTTACCATCAAAAATCACATCGCTGATTGCCAGCCCTTCGATCCCGTAGCCTTCAAGTAATGTTCCGCTACTTCCCCTGCTCTGTCTGATTATTCCAAAATCACTGACGGTCTTCGCTCCCGTTGTATATATTCTCTGCCCAGCATGGCGAACCCTCAGTGTTTCGGTGATTTCAATCACCTCTCCCGGATTCAAAGCCAAGTCTTCACCGCGATCTAGCAATTCTTGAGCCTCTACTCCGCTGCGAGCTTTGCACAGCCCGCTTCCACCCGGTAGAATGATAGCAAGTATCCAAAATAATAGGCTTCTTGACGCAAATTGGGCTTGTATCATCAGGGTTTTTTGTATAATGTTAACAATTGGATCAAGGTTAAAAATGTCCAACTATACCTTTTTCGACGGGCCTGGTTTTTCTTCAGGATTGGCAAGGAACATGTTGACATCCCTACAATATGTTAAGTCCAATCCAATTTTTCACTTCATCATAAGGTAGACCGTGCCAATTACATTCAAGAATGTCCGTGACCAGATAACAGATCGTCTTCGAGAAGAAATTATGACGGGAAAGTTCAGGGAAGGCGAGCCCCTAAGAGAAATCCCGTTATCAGAAAGATTCGGGGTGAGTCGCGGTCCCATCCGTGACGCAATTTTACAGCTGACCCAGGAAGGCCTGCTGATTGGACAACCCAATAAGGGTGTAAAGATTGCTGAAACCTGGGATGCCACTCTTCGACCGCTCATGTCTGAAGTACGGTTGAAAATTGAGAGCATTGCAGCTGTGGAATTACTTAAAATGAAGAACAAGGATGAGGTCTTTACCGCTTTGGAAAGAAACCTCCGTCTGTTTGAACTCGCCTGCAGGGACGAGGATATGCCCGCTGTGGTTCAGTTGGATTTGGATTTTCATCGCATTATCTTGCGCAACTGTGGTCACCATGGCTTGGAATCTGTCTGGCTGCCCTTGATGGGCGGTATTCGGTTGCCTTATTCCAGACACAGGGAATTGCTCGAGAGTCATAGCGAACATATGGCAATTCTAGAGGCTCTTAAAGCTGGTGACCCTGACGGGATCGTGGAAGCTATTCGAAAGAATGTGATGCCATCATAACTACAAAATTTACCCTGCTCCCACGCAGCTGGCCGGCAACCCCCCAAAACACTATCAGGACCTTCATGGTCACACCCGGCCATAATGAAACCCCGCTTGCAAGTCCAAGCCACACACACCCCGTTCCCCGGTTACATCCAGATACGCAGCTCCATAACCCCATAACAATCAACACCCCCGACACGATGCGATATAGTAACCATGCTCTTTGAAGAGCACACCACTTTCGGCCAATTTCCTGAAATTGGGAGCCGCAACTCTACCAGCATTTGGGCTGTCGTTCTTTAATTCACTCTGTTTTGCACCTTACCGTCTAAAAACGACTTAAGATTATCCACTGCGGTATTCATCAGTCTGCTGCGTGCTGATTTGGTGGCCCACGAAATGTGCGGTGTAATGAAGCAGTTTTCCTGATGATAGAGCGGGTTATCAGCAGCAGGTGGTTCCATTTCCAGAACGTCCAGTCCGGCTGCATATATTTTTTTGTCTCGCAGCGCCTCAAGGAGCGCAGATTCGTCAACCAGCGGTCCTCGGCTGGTATTGACCAGGATTGCAGACGGTTTCATTTGCTCCAGCCTTTCTGCGTTAATCATGTGAAGGTTCTCTGCAGTCAGATTACAGTGAAGACTGACTATATCGGACTCCTTGAATAACTCGTCCAGGTCCACAAATCGAACTCCTTCGTGTGGTTTGTCGGGCTGATAAGTGTCATTGGCCAGGATATTCATTCCGAACGCTTTACCTAGATTCGCCGTTGCTTGCCCAATTCGCCCGTAGCCGATGATTCCCAGATTCAGGCCGGCTAATTCAACCAGCGGAAAATCCCAGTAACAGAAATCCTGCGAACGGGCCCAGCGTCCTTGCTTGACAGTATTGACATGATGCTGGATCCGCTGGACGACATTCAGGATATGTGCGAAAACCATCTGGGCCACCGACTGGGTGCCGTAGGTGGGTATGTTGCATACAGGTATATCCCTTTCTTTGGCCGCTTCGATATCAACTACGTTGTAACCCGTTGCCAGCACGCCGATGAATTTCAGCTTTGGTAGTTGAGAAAGCGTTTCGACACTGAGCACAGTCTTGTTCGTGTAGATAATTTCCGCGTCCTTGGAACGCTCGATAACTTGATCCGCAGGCGTCCGGTCATAGACTTTCAGGACACCCAGTTCTTTCAGGTCATCCCACGTCAGGTCGCCGGGATTAAGCGTGTAACCATCTAATACTACGATATTCATAATCCAGATTCTTTCTGCAGTTTTATATTCTATGCCTTCCTACAGGCTCAGTTGGCGCCAGGCTTCCAGTAGCTTGCGCTTGCCGTTGGCAATCATCACTTCGGGATTTTCTTCGCCGACTGGTTTCAGTTCAAAACTCACTGCACCTCGCCTTGATCCGTCCGCGGCAAGATAGCCGACAGCGAATAGCTCCTTCAGGAAGGCCACGATTTCCGGCACGTCATTTGCCCCGCCGGGATAACCGAAGTGTGGATGATGGTCACCGTAGGCAGGATCGGAGGTATCTTCCATGTAGCAGTTGCCGATATGAATATGGGCAAGATGATCCTTCACCGGCTGCAGGGCTTCTGCGGGTGTTTCGCCTAACAGGGGAATATGACTCAGGTCGACCATGAGTCCGAAATTCCATACCTCTGTTTTTACGCGCTCAGCGATTTCCTTTGCATCGGCTGCGGGTCCAATCAGGCACTTTTTGTCGATACTTCGATCAAATACTTCAAGCGCCACAGACATTCCCTTGTCGCCTGCGTATTTGCAAATATCAACCAGCGAACTTTCCAGCGCGTCCATAGCTGCGGCTTTCTTGTCATCTCCTGGATACGGTCCGCTGAGTAAGCCAAAGTCCCGGATACACAAGTCTGCCGCATCATCGATAGCCGCCTTCATTTCGTTGATCGCAGCCTGACGGGTGGCATCATCAAGGCTATTGACATCCAGCTTCTGTGTTAACAGGCGGGGCTGTGCGCCATATTTGATATTGATCCCGCTTCCGTAAAGAAGTTTCCGCGCCTGCTCGCGTTCTGTAGGATCTTTAAACCAACTTATCTCGATAAGGTCGAAAAAATCATCGGCTAAAAGTTTTTCGAGCGTTTCGACAACAGGTCCCATTCCCTTGATAACGGGATAGGCCATGAAGTGGACGATTCCGGGTTCTATATAGTTATGTAGAGAGTCTTTCATTTCTTTTCTGTAGCGTTACGGGCGGGTTTCTGACCAAGATAAATTAACCAGCAAAGAAACAGGATCATCCCTGTCAAGAGCAGGGTCCCAAGATTAAGGCCGAAACCGTAGATGATTACCATGCCGAGGATCCCGCCAAAGAGTGCATACCAGGCCATAGGTAACAACGTCTTGCGGATGACTGCTCCCTCCTTGTCCAGTAAGCCTACCGTCGCTGATGCCGCGACGACATTATGCACGCAGATCATGTTTCCGGCAGCTCCTCCGACGGCTTGTAGTGCGACTACCACTACCGCAGATACCCCGATTTGTTCCGCCATGCCAAACTGGAATAGCGAGAACATCATATTACTGACTGTATTACTTCCGGCTATAAAGGCTCCCAGTGCCCCTATCGTTGGTGCTACCAAGGGCCAGACGGTTCCGAATACCTCTGAGACTCCCTGGGCCAGAACGACCGGCATCTGTGCTAACGATTCAGACTTCGAGTTGATGAAGACCTGGACCATCGGTATGGAAAAAATCAGGGCTACTGCGGCGCCAATGGTCGTTTTTATCGATTTGCTCCAGGATCGTCGGATCGATGGTCCGTCCATCCGGAAGATCCCATAGGAACATGCACAGGCGACCAGGAAGAGAAATCCCGGTAAGTAAAATGGCATGGTTGATGTGCCGATGTAGGTGCCAAATATCTCAGGCCACTGCAGCTTGAGATCGTTGGCCAGGAAGCCCTTAATTTCAGGGACAGTTCGTGTGATAACCAGTAGAACCGCTACAATCAGGTAAGGGGACCATGCCTTGAACAGTGATGCGTGCTCCTTCGAGTCATTGTGGGCTTCTATCTCAAAACTACCCGACCATTCCTCGTCCCAGCTGTCCTTGGAGGGAAACTCCCAACCCTCTTTGGGAAGCAGAAACCTGGCCTTGGCTGCGGGAACTACTATAGCCAAGCCAATTAAGGCTCCTACCAGCGAGGGAAACTCGGGACCGACAAATTTTGCAAGCAGGGCATAAGGTAATGTAAAACAGAAGGAGGCAAAAATAGCGAACTTCCATAACGCCAGGCCTTCAGTAAACGATTTATTCTTCCCAAAGAAACGTGTCATCATCGCAATCATAATCAACGGTACAAATGTCCCGATGATCGCGTGTATGATCCCGACTTGTGCTCCAATCATTTTGATGTATTCGAGGTGCTCCAGCCCCATCTGGGAAATGACTGCCTCCACTTGAGGCTGATTGGATAGCCCCGTGTTGACTCCCACAAGGATCGGTGTTCCGACTGCCCCGAAGGATACAGACGTACATTGGATGATCAGTGCAACCATCACCGCCGCCATCGCAGGGAAGCCTATTGCAACAAGCAACGGCGCGGCTACCGCTGCCGGGGTTCCGAAACCGGCAGCGCCTTCGATGAATGAACCGAATAACCACGCAATGATGATCGCCTGAACGCGGCGGTCCGGCGAAAGGTTCACAAAGCCTCGGCGGATTACCTGTATATCGCCACTCTCACTCAGCGTGTTAAGCAGCAGGATAGCTCCAAAAACAATAAAAAGGATATTCAGCGCGGTAACCACACCGTGCACTGTAGCAGCGGCAACTTGAAGGAAATCCGCCTGCCAGACAAAAAGTGCCATTACCGCTGTGACTACATAAGCTAGAGGCATTGCATGCTTGGCAGGCCATTTTAGGACCACCAGCAAAAGCATCACAATCAGGATGGGTATCAGGGCTAGCAGGCTGAGGACAGAGAGGGGTAGCTCCATAATTGGATTTAGGGATTAGTTTTGAAGTAACTCAATCATTTTGTTTCACTTTCGCAGCCCAGTCTGTCTGTGTGGCATCCAGTGACCCCGGGAAAGCAGGCATCTGGATCACTCCATTGGAATCTGCTTTCAGTGACTGCCGGTTTGTCCAGTTCCCCATACGTGGGTCGTACCAGTCCCATTGATACAATTGGTTCCGCCTGAATCCCGATAATTCTGCTCGAACCGCCCCGTTCTCCGCATAGATGAACGCCAGGTCCCGCTCTGCCGTGCGCATCATGAAGGTCCAACCGTCCAGCCCGTTTTCCGGGCTGTCCGGTGCTGTGTTGGGGCTGACATCTTCCCTCGCAAGCAGAAGGTCCTGATACCGGCCGCCTTCCGATAGAATGAATTTCTTCAAGTGCTGCATCTGTGCTCCGGACTCATACTTCAACGCCTCCCAGATATACGGCCTCTCTCCTCTGGGCTCGCCTGTAGTCGTGCAATCATAGGCCGCATGACCATATACATGACCCGACAGCGCGCCGGAAAGGACACAGCTGTACATTTGCGCCCGGGCAAAGTAGTTGTCGCGTTCCGAGTTTTCCGGTGGCCGCTCGCCGGCTACCTCGTTTCTCCAGGCTACGTAATAGGGCTCAAGGTCCGCAATCGGGTAGGGGGGATCCAGGTTGAAGAGCTCCTCGATAAATGCCTGCATACGATTATCACGGGGGAAGTTACCGACGCTGTGCATGGTCAGCCAGGGGCAGTCATCTCCATGGCCAAAATGGTAGTATGTAGAGCGGTTGATCAGGGTCGTCACCGGTTGGCCATACGGTAACGGGCCGTAGACTTCATGCATGTAGT
>CAYQCG010000032.1:0-10855 GCA_964415925.1 uncultured Puniceicoccaceae bacterium
GTTATATTGATTACATCAATGGCAGCTTGGACCAGATTGTCATTGGCGGGGTTCTCGGTGCAACAACCTTGGGAATTTACACTATTAGTCGAAGATTGATTATCATCATTCTGGATTTTTCCACTGTTATGGTTTCGCACGTCGCCATGCCGGTTTTTTCGCGCCTGCAGGGTGATCCGCTTCGAGCCCAACGTTACTTTGAGCAGGCCTTACGATTGTCCTCATGGGTCGATTTCCCCGCAAGCGTGGGGATTTTTGTGACGGCTCCCTTATTGATACCTGTAGTATTCGGGGATAAGTGGTTGGAAAGTATTCCCTTGATGCGAATTCTCTCATTTTATTGTGTCATCATTGGTATCAATAACCTCTATCAAACCCTTATCCTGTCCAAGGGATTAGTCGACTTGAAATTCAGGTTCACTATAGCAAACACTATAGTTAATGTTGCAGTTTACCTAATTACTGTCCATTTGGGTATTGTTGTTCTAACCAGTTCGGTAGCTATCAAGAGTTATGTGATGATACTCGGCTTTATTTTCATTACCCGTAAAAAGTCTGTTGTTTCGATGCATGGTATTTTAAATGCAATAGGACCTGCTGCCATTGGAAGCTTGCTGATGGGTGGTTTGATTGTGGCGCTTCAGGCTAGCGGCCTCAGCACAGGCAGTATGCTAACCGACTTCATCGGCTGGGTAGTGATCGGGGTATTATCTTTCTCGATTTATTTCTTTTTAACCTCAAGGGAGGATTTTGATATCCTCTTACACGGCTGGAAATGAGTATATAATAGCAAATTATTTTACTAGATTGTTTTATCATGGAATCCTTTAAGGTTGCTTTAGTTGGTTGTGGTCTCATTGCAGAGCGAGGCCATCTTCCAGGCTCTAGATTGTCAAAACGAGTCAATATTGTGAGTCTCGTTGATAAAGACATCGATAGAGCTAAAATGCTTGCAAAGCAGTTCGATATTGATGATGTGCGCTCGGATATCTCGGATTTGGGAAACATAGCGCAGGGTGCCATTGTTGCAACACCTCCGCATGTTCATGCCTTTATCGCTAACTCCCTAATGGAACAAGGACTTCATGTGTTGGTGGAGAAACCCATGGCTAACACCCGTCTGGAGTGTCAATCTATGATTGAAACTTCAATTAAGACTGACCGAATACTTGCAATGGGAATGACCAGAAGGTTCTATTCATGCGATCAATGGCTGCGGACCCTCATACAAACTAGGATATTGGGCGATTTAATCGAATTCAAGGTCGAGGATGGTTATCCCTATTCATGGTCTTCGAAGTCACAATTTATACTTTCCTCAGAGAGGGCGGGTGGTGGAGTCTTAATGGGGCTGGGATCACACATCTTTGACAGTCTTTTCTGGCTCATTGGAAAGCCTCTAGATTTCAAATATTATTCTGATGCAGAAGGAGGCATTGAGTCAGAATGCAAGCTTGAACTCATCATGGAAAACGGTGCCAGAGGTAGCGTCGAATTGAGCCGTAGTCGCCAACTCGATAATGCATATCAGTTCAAGTTTGAGAAAGGCTCAATATATGCCCCCTATTTAAGCAACCACATAATCATGAGACTGAATGACTGCACAACCGTTATGGATGCAGTGCTAAACGATACTACGGATAATAAAGATTTACCCGTCCATGATGCAGCAATGGCTTCTCAAATGGACGACTGGGCAAATGCCACTATCAATAAGACAAAACCACTTGCTTCCGGTGAGGATGTTTTCAAGTCAATGAGTTTCATTTTTGACTGTTATGAAAATACCAATATCTGGAAGATGCCTTGGATTTCACCAGTCGCTGTCAATTTATAAACACTCTATGATTTTAAAGGATAGAAAAGTATTCGTTACCGGGGGATCCGGCTTTATTGGAGGTCGGCTTATCGAGTCTCTGACAAAGGATCATGAGGCTGCAGTATTTGCACTTGTAAACCGTGCTCATGCAGGTGCATTGCGGATGGCTCGCTTTAATGTCAATTTTGTCTACAAAAACTTGTTGGATAAAGAAGCAATGCTTGAGGCTACTAAAGGATGTGATACGATATTCCATCTGGCATATGGCCGTCATGGAAATGCTACGGAGCAGAAGCGTATCACAATTGATGCGACAGAATCTCTTATTGAGGCAGCATTGAAAAACAATGTGAGGAGATTTGTCTATGTCAGCACCGCGGCAGTATATAAACGTTGGATTGACGGACCAATGGATGAAACAGCTGAGAGAGGTGTTTGGGGTTGGGATTACGCAGACTGGAAATTTCTTGCTGAAGAGCTCGTATTGAAAGCGCACCGTGAACGCGGTTTGCCTGCCACCATACTTCAGGTAGCCGGGGTTTACGGTCCGTGGGGAGAGGTCTTCACATTAACTCCTATTCAGCAAATCCGAACTGGTAGGCTCGTTTTACCGAATAATGGAGAAGGTTTGGCCAACGCAACTTATGTCGATGACGTAATACAGGCTCTGATCTTGTCAGCTACCAAAGATGAAGCAGTTGGAGAAATATTTATAATTAGAGGTGCCGAACAATCTACTAGATGGCAATATTTCCAATTCTATGAGAGGATGCTCCAACGCGAAGCGCTTATATCAATGGATTCACGTGAAATCATTAAAAAAGAGAGAAATGATAAAATAAAGAACACTTTATTAATTCCAAAGCATGTAATTCAATCACTAAAAAGTGATGTTAACTTTAGGAAAGTGGTTTCTGCCTCATATTTAAAAGAAATTGCAAAATATTTTTATAATCGAGAAAAGAATAAAGCTGTGTTTAGGGAGGATAGTATACATCACAGTGAAAATGATCGAACTTTATACTTGCCCCCAAAATTCATGCTTAATCGTCTCATGGCAAAAACTGATTTACAAATAGGTAAGTCAGAGCGATTATTGGGTTATAATCCTAAGTATGATCTAAAAGCAGGCATGAAAAAAACTGAAGATTGGGCTCGCTGGGCAAGGTTGTTAGATTAATTTATTATAACTATTAAATGCAGTTGCCTTATATTTATGTATATACATCTATAATAATGAAAAATATTAAGAATGTATTATTATGGGGTTATCATGGTAATAAAAATATAGGTGATGACATATTCGCAAGTGTCATCATTAATTATTTAAACGAAAGCTATAAACCTATTAGAATTTTTATCCCTTTGTTTCCCGTAGAAAAAAATAGAAGCAACGTAATAAGCATAAATCTAAAAAAATACTGCATCCCGGGAGAAATTAAGATGCGCTGGCTTTATGTGAATAGAGTTATTGATACATTTATACTAGGAGGGGGAAATTTATTAGATCAAAAAGAGCAAGTTGAACAGTTAATTCGCTACCGTGATAAACACAATTTTCGACAAATTGCATTAGGCATTGGTATTGATACTAGCTTTAAAAATAGTGACGAGAACAGGCTAAAGTGTTTACTAGATAAATTTACGTTTATTTCCTTTAGGGACAAAACATCATATCAATGGGCAATTAGCAATCTAAGCTCTCCTCATTTAGTTGAAGCGGATGACTTAGCATACTTATACAATCTACCTACTGTCAAATCCAGCAGAAATGGCTTTCTAGGTATATCTATATGCTCATACAATCAGATTAATGCCCAGCACAATGACTTTAGCCTGAATGAGGATCAATATCTAAGATTGATAGAAAGCATCTTTGAATATGTCAGTAGAGATTATAGGGTAGTGTTGTTTTCTCTATGTGGCTATGAAGAATTCAACGATGAGGCTGTCACGCAATGTATAAAAGCTGACGTGTCTTATGATCATGTTACTTATCGAGATAATATTGACGAATTTATTACATCTATGGCGAAGTGTAGTGCTTTCATCGGTATGCGATTACACGGTTCAGTTCTAGCCTCAATGTTAGAGTTACCACTATTTATGTTAAGTTATCATAAAAAGTGTCAAGCTTACAGTGATTCTATAAAATTAAGACCGGATAATCTCTATGATATTTATAGCAATGACCATGATGATCTTAAAATGAAACTATTCAAATTTCTGGATTCGCCTAAAGCTAATTACAACGCACTCTACAATCATATAGAAGCGGCAAAAAGGAACTTTCGTTTTATCACAGCATAATGAGCCTGCCTACAGTCTCTGTCATAATCCCCTGTTACAACAGGGCAGGTCTTGTTGCCGAAACGATTGATAATATGTTAAATCAATCACATCCGCCACATGAGATAATTGTAGTTGATGACGGATCAACTGATGAATCGGTCAAAGTAGTTAGGGAATTTGGCAGCAGGGTAATACTTCTTGAGCAGGAGAATCAGGGGCCCGGTGCCGCGAGGAATAACGGCTACATGCATGCCACGGGAGATTACATCCAGTTTATGGATAGCGATGACCTCATCTCACTCAATAAACTTGAAATACAAGTTAAGGCGTTGGAAGAGGTAAATGCGGATTTGGCATACTGCCCATGGATTAGGGTGATGATTAAGGGAGACAAATTGGAAACCTTTGGAAAGGTAATGCAGCAGAGGGCATTTCCTGTTCATGAAGAACTGGCAATCGGGTATTTATGTAATTGGTCTTTCCTCATTCATTGTTGGCTCTTCAGGAAATCCTTCCTGGATCAGATCGAACTGTTTAGGACAGATATCTATGTTGCCGAAGATATGGACTTCTTCCTCAGGGTCTTTCTACAACCCTGCAGGGTTGTCCATACCCCTGAACCGCTTGCACTCTATCGGGTGGGTAATCCGGATGCCCTCTCGTCTTCCGGAACAGCCAGTGAAGCGAGTATTTATGGGCAGGCACGATTTATTCTGGATTCTATATCTCACCTGAAAAAATATAAAGCTGACTACGATCCACTGATGAATCCAATATTCAGGTTGCGGCTTTGGCAGCACTACCGCTCCCTGGAAAGCATACACTCTAGAGAGGCAAAAGAACTTCGCGGTAAATTTTCCGAAATACTGGGTTTGTCAAAACTGGATAATGTCATGTATGCTCTGAAAACTAAAGCAGGTACGCTTATGGGAGGGGTAAGGAGCAGGCTAACTGGCAGCCGTTTCAAATCACATTACGGTACGGCATCCCTATCCCCTAAGCATACAGAGATGCTTCATCAGTTAGGTTATCATAATTTGTCCCATGCTAAATTATGAACTGTAAAATCAATAATTAAGGTCTTCTCAGTATTAATAAGAAATTATATCAATGGAAACTACAATAACACTACTTAAGGATTATCTCTTTAGGTTGAGATACGGATTTAAAGGAGTTCCCCAAGCGGTTTCAGGCTACGAATTCAGGTTGGACGAATCTTTGCGTCGATGGAAAATAGAAGATGAAAAAGAATTGCAGGATGCCATTATTGAAAACCTCAAAGCAGGAGATACCTTTATCGATATTGGAGCTAATTTTGGCCTGCATACATTACTGGGGTGTCTCCTGGCTACTCATAAAGGCCGTGTTCTGGCGGTTGAACCGATTCCACAAAACATTGCACTGCTGACAAAAAATATTCATCTGAACGCCTTTGATGAATTCTGCCAGATTGGTGAAGTAGCACTTGTTAATGATCCGGAACTGACTTCCGTGCTGATGACTGCAGGCGAGGACATCGCACCAGATGCCTCCATTGTAAAACAGGCTTCCCAAAATACCATCAATGTCAAAGCCAGGACTCTGGATGCCTTGGTGGAAGAGTACAAGTTAACTCCCAGCTTGATTAAAATAGATACTGAAGGTGCTGAGCATGATATTTTAAAAGGAGCACGACATATCCTTTCAAACCTGAAGCCGGTATTGATCATTGAAGTGCATACATTCGCATTGCCGAATTTCGGAACTTCGCCAGAAGAACTCGCAGCTTTCCTAAATGGATTTGGATACAAGGAGCAGGTTCTTGCCCATAAAGAAAGCCATCTGGGAAAATACTACCACGCCATTTATAAAACGAATCAGCATTAATGGATATTCAAGTTAAGGAACTCGAAATTCCCGGCATGCTTGAGTTGAGAACATCTACTTTCTCAGACCATCGTGGATCTTTTGAGATAAACTGGGAGAAGAATCTGTGGCCGGAACATATCGCGGGATTCGAGCCCCTCAACGCATACCATTCCTATAATTCGAAAATGGGTACGGTCAGGGGGATGCACTATCAGGAGCAACCATTCCAACAAGCCAAACTGGTGTCCTGTGTCAGAGGTAAATCGTTTGATGTTGCTGTGGATCTCAGAAAGGATTCTCCTGCTTATCTGAAATGGATTGGCATCGAACTTTCCGAAAAGTCCGGGATTTCCGTTTTTATTCCTGAAGGCATGGCCCACGGATTCATGACCCTGGAAGATCATACCACGATTTTCTATCTCATTTCCGGAGATTATGTGCCCTCAAGTTCAAGGACACTTAACTGGAGTGACCCATCGGTCGCAATAGAATGGCCTGATCTGGAAGTGACCTTGTCTGAAGGTGATAAAATGGCTCCATTCGCTACATGAGGATCCTTGTTACAGGAGCAAACGGCTTCCTTGGGCGCAGAGTCCTGGGCAATCTGGATTTATCAAATCATGAAGTGTTTGCGGTCTCTAGACTCCAAATACCAGGCGATGATCACGGAGTTAATTGGATTCAAGCCAATCTACTGGTGAAGGAAGAGGTGGATGACCTCTTGCACGAGATTGAACCTGAAGGGCTGCTCCATTTAGCCTGGGAGACCACTCATGGTCTCTATTGGACATCTCCGGAAAACTTGTCTTGGGTTGCAGCTAGTCTGCACCTTTTGCAGACTTTCGTTAAAACGGGCGGTAATCGGTTGGTAGTTGCCGGCACGAGTGCAGAGTATAGCTGGCAGGGAGAAGACGACCTGGAGGAACATAACTCAACGCTCCAGCCGGATTCCTTATACGGTAAGTGCAAACTTGCACTGTTGAATATCACACAGGAATTCTCTCATCTCAATGACCTTTCCTGGGCATGGGGCAGAATATTTTGTCCCTTCGGCCCATACGAAAACGAAAAACGTTTAATACCCAAAATCTGTCATCAACTAGTCAATCAGGACTGTTTGCAATTTGATTCCGGAACGCTGGTTAGAGATTTCCTGCATGTTGATGACCTTGCCAAGGCCTTTATCAAACTGCTATTATCCACTTATCAGGGGCCTATTAATTTGGCGTCAGGTGTACCCTTAACGATCCGTCAAGTGGTGGAGACGTTGGCGGATTCACTCAATGCAGCTTCCAAGCTGGAGTTCAATAAACTGCCTGATCCTTCCGGCCAACCCGCTCGGGTAGTTGCAAGTGTCAAACGCATGCAGGATGACCTGGGATTCTTGCCAGATAAAACTCCCTTGGAACGTATTTATGAAATCGGTCAGGAATATCATCAACAGTATCAGAATATTCTATGAATAATAAAACATGTATGAATTGTGGAGGAAGCCGTCTCACGCGTTTCCTTGATCTGGGTAATCAGCCTAATGGCAACCATTTTCCTTCAAGGGAAGACTTCGAGGATGAGCTCTACTTCCCCTTTGCAATGGCTGTTTGCGAAGACTGTTGGCAAGTGCAGCTGGAAGAATTTCCCTCACCGGAATTCATGTTCTCAAATCATCCCTATGTCACAGGCGTTAACATGCCTGTAGTATCTCATTTTGAGAAGATGGTTCAGGATGTGATTTCTAAATTCTCTATTAAGAAGAATAGTCTTGTAATCGACATCGGCGCGAATGACGGAACGCTCCTATCCCTCTTTCGTGATCAGGGTATGCGCGTTCTGGGCGTAGATCCCGGGCAGCGAACCGGAAAACTGGCTCGGGATAACGGCATCAATGTCTGTCAGACTTTCTGGGACAAAAACAGTGCGAGTTCGCTAAAGAAGCTTAACTTGTTGCCGGATGTGATAATGGCTACAGCTGTATTTTACCACATCGAGAATATCCATAGTTTTATTAAAGGCTTGGTTGAAGTCATGCATGACGAATCCATCTTCGTTACCCAGTGTGTCTACATGAAGGACGTCCTCGAAAAGGTACAGTTTGACCACTTTTACCATGAGCATATCTTAATGCATTCACTCATTCCTCTTCAGGGGCTTTTTAAAAGGTATGGCCTGAAAATGGTTGATGTGGATTTTTATCCGGTGCATGGAGGTTCATTCGTCCTCTATGTCGCAAAGGAGGAATCACCTTATCCAGTCAGGGACTCAATTGATCAAGCTCTTGAGGCGGAAAGACAGGTTGGTATTAATAAAATCGAGACCTATCATCAATTCTCCAAACGCGTTGAACTGAATCGTAATGATTTGGTTGCTTTACTCAACGAGCTGAAGGAAAAAAACAAGAAAGTCTATGCGTTGGGAGCTCCGCTCAAAGGCAGTACTTTAATCAATTACTGCGCCATCGGGCCGGACTTGGTTGAACTGGCTACTGAGGTGAATCGCTTCAAGATCGGAAAATACACACCGGGAACTCATATCCCCATTGTTTTTGAAGACTCTCTGGAGTCTCAACCGGATTACTATTTAGTCTTGTCCTGGAACTTCCTCGATTTCTTTGTCCAGAAATACGAGGAATATCTCAGGGCAGGCGGTAAATTCATAGTTCCTCATCCGGAGGTTAGGGTTATTGGTGCTGAGGCTATTCAGTAGGCAAGTCCTTGCTTGATGAACGTATCCGGAAAAAAGCTCTTAATCCTTGAAGAGGGTCTGCGAGATTATAACGCTCATTTCTATACTTGGATTAAAGCAATTCGTAAAATTAATATCGATGCAGGCGCCGAAGTTATAATTGGTGGGCATAATGAGATAAATGATAAAATACGTGAGGAATTATCGGTACTTCCGACCTACTCCCACAACAACTGGGAAGGCATGTATAATTTCAGAGATCCTCTCCGTAGATACTTCTGTGTCTTTCTCCATAATTGGAGAGTCTATCAACAAACAAAACGTATTCTCGATAAGACTGGTAAGGTGGACTGTATTGAACTTACGGCTGTCCGTATTCATCACCTCCTCGGTTGGAGATTCCTCTGTAAGCGGTTTCTTGGCAAGCGCTTTGATCGCGTTGTCATGTTCCTCCTGACGGGAGAAGGATACTATGATGAGAATCAGCAAATCCACTTTAAAAAATCTTCTGCTTTCATTAGGAAGGTTATCCAGTCTTATCGTCCTTTAGTGGAAGACGGTAATGTTTGCCTCGCCGTAGACAGCCATCTCACCGCTCAACAGTATGAAAAACTCACAGGCATGCCTTTTCGCCTCTTTCCTAGCCCAGGCATTACACTGAAGGACAGGAATCAGGATCAACTAAAAACTGGGAAGGACCACGTAACTTTTACTACTCTCGGCGTCTCCTACTTTGATAAAGGTATTAATATCCTGCAGGATGCAGTTCTTCAGTTTCTGAAGAAGTTCCCGGATTCAAAGTGCCGCTTTGTCATCCAATGGGCCAAGGAAACACAGGCTCCGGATGGAACGGTTATTGAGATAAATCAACTTTTAAGGGATGCACCCCAAGTGACTCTCATTGAGTCAATACTGGACAGTGATGAATATCAACGCTACTTGCACGAATCCGATTGTCTGGTGTTACCCTACAGGCGCTATGTTTACTATAACCGGATTTCAGGTGTTTCTGTAGAGGCAGCTTGTTCCGGCATACCGATGATCGTAACTGAAAACACATGGTTATCTTGGGCTATGGATAAGTTCGGCGCAGGATTGACCGTAAAAGACGGTGACGCAGCGGACCTTTGTGGGAAATTCGAGGAATTTGTCGAAAAACAGAGAGAGTTTTGTGAATTCGCATGGCAGCAAAGGCAAGTGGCACAGGAATACAATTCATCGGAAAATTACTTGCGCTGTCTCTGGGAGAGAAAACTTGCATGAATGTTCGTCTCATAGCGGGTGCTTTCTTATGCTACCTCTATAACAATTGTATCGGTAAAATACCTTCGAGAAAATTGAGAAGGTTTTATCTGCGCCGATATTTGGGATCGATGGGCTCAGATTGTGGAATACAGATGGGCTGTAGATTCCTTAATGGCCGTAAAATTCATCTGGGTCACCGGTGTATTATTAATTTCGATACGCTGATGGATGGTAGAATATATTCCATCAGGATCGGCAATGATGTTTCTATTGGTCCTGAAGCAACCATCCTTACGCTTGGGCATGATCCCAAGTCGTGTGAATTCGCGGATCAGGGTGCACCCGTTATAATCGGTGACAATGTCTGGATCGCCTACAGGGCTGTCATACTCCCCGGTGTTACAATCGGTGAGGGTGCGGTTATTGCGGCGGGGGCGGTTGTTTCCAGGGATATCCCCGCATATAGCATCGCAGCCGGGGTTCCGGCGAAAGTGATTGGAGAGCGACCCCAGGGTATGGATTACAAGCTTAAATACGACCCCTGGCTTCTTTGATGCCGGTAGCCAATTAAATCTTTACCCTGTTTCTTATAACCCTGAACTTGTTAACGTTATGTTGAATGAACAGATAAATGAGCGTATGGAAGCTTTCAAGCTCCTTGATAACCTGTCAGCGCAGATCAAGGAAGCATCGGAATGCATCACTAGAGCCGTCACCAATGGAAACAAAATATTGATTTGTGGTAATGGCGGAAGTGCCGCTGAAGCACAGCATTTCAGCACGGAATTAATCGGTCGTTACCGGACGAATAGGATCTCGCTGCCCTCGGTTGCCTTGAATGCAGATGGTTCGGCAATTACTTGTATAGGAAATGATTTTGGGTGGGATATGATTTTTGCCCGGCAGGTTGAAGGCCTTGGCAGGCCCGGTGATGTCCTTGTAGGGCTGAGCACCTCGGGTAATTCCCCAAAC
>CAYQCG010000033.1:0-10796 GCA_964415925.1 uncultured Puniceicoccaceae bacterium
CTGTAAGGTGCTCGAGCAACATGGATGGTCCTGTGTCAGAATCAAGGGCAGTCATCACATCTACATGAAAGAGGGTGAAAAACTGCGATTGTCCGTTCCAGTCCATGGGAACAAGCCTTTAAAATTTGGCCTGCTACGGCATCATATGAAAATTTCCAACCTGAGTGAATCCGACCTGTGAAGAAACCCCTGCAATACCTTGTCAATCATAAAGGTAAAGTCACCGATGTGGTCATCAACATTGATGATTTTAAAGACATGATCGAAGAGCTGGAAAACACAGCGATGGCCAAGGCTATTGAAAAGACAAAGGATGATGTGACAGGCTCCTTTTGAGGATATAAAAAGGGCACTCCAGTAATCCCCGTACCTACTTTACTGATACACAATGTATACCGAAAACGAAAAGTTAGAGAATACCAGTATTTCGCAGATCATGGAGCGGGCCTACATCGATTACTCGATGTCGGTCATCATTGCCCGCGCCCTGCCAGACGCACGTGACGGCCTCAAGCCCGTGCAACGCCGCATCCTCTACGCCATGCTGCGGGAGGGCCTTGTCCACAACCGTGCCTACGACAAGTGCGCCGGTGTCGTGGGGGAAGTGCTGAAGAACTACCATCCGCATGGTGACATTTCCGTTTACGACACCCTCGTGCGCCTGGGGCAGAACTGGGTCATGCGTTACCCGCTGATCGACCCGCAGGGTAATTTCGGCTCCATCGACGGTGATCCCCCCGCCGCCTATCGATATACCGAGTGCCGCCTGCGCGAAATGGCCGAGGGCCTCCTGCGTGAGATCGACGAGAACACCGTCGACTTCGTCCCCAACTACAAGGAGACCACGACCGAGCCCAGCGTCCTCCCGGCCGGCCTGCCCAACCTGCTGATGAATGGCTCCACCGGCATCGCCGTGGGTATGGCCACCAACATCCCGCCGCACAATCTCGGCGAACTGATCGACGGTATTAACGCCACCATCGATGACCCGAACATCAGCATTGAAAAGCTGATGAATATGATCCCCGGGCCAGACTTCCCCACCGGTGGCGCTATCCTCGGACGTGACGGTATCGATAAATACATGCGGACCGGCCGGGGCATCGTGAAAGTGCGCGGTATTCTCCATACTGAGGAACTGAAGAACGGTAAAGAGCAGATCGTCATCACCGAGATCCCCTACAATGTCAACCGCTCCACCCTCGTCACAAAGATTGCCGAACTGGTCCAGAGCAAGACACTGGAAGGGATCAGCGACCTGCGTGACGAATCCGATGTTGCAACCCGGATCGTCATTGAGCTCAAGCGCGGGGAAATCGCCCGCCCGATCGTCAACCAGCTTTTCAAGCTAACTCCGCTGGAAAGCTCTTTCGGTGTCATCCTCCTGGCCCTCGACAACCGGCTGCCAAAAGAGATGAACATCAAGGAGATGATCAACTGTTATGTGGATCATCGCCGCGAGGTAGTCACCCGGCGTACCCAGTTCCGCAAGGACAAGGCTGAAGCCCGCGCCCATATCCTCGAAGGATTCCGCATTGCCCTCGACAATCTTGACGACTTTGTCCGCATCATTCGCGCCAGTGCCAACCGTGAGGAAGCCAAACAGGCACTTCGCGCCAAATACCCACTTTCTGAAAAGCAGGCCGATGCCGTTCTCGATATGCGCCTCTACCAACTCACAGGTCTCGAGCGCGAAAAAATCGAGCAGGAGTACCAGGAACTGATGAAGCTCATCGCTGAACTCACCGCTATCCTCGAAAGCGAAGGCAAGCTGCTCGGCGTTATCAAGGACGAACTCGCCGCCATGAAGGACAAGTATGCCGACGTGCGCAAGACCCAGCTGCTCGAGGCTGAAGGCGAGTTCCGCATGGAGGACCTGATCGCCAATGAAGGCGCAATTATCACTGTCACCCACAAGGGCTTTATCAAGCGCACTCCTGTATCCAGCTACCGGGCTCAAAAGCGGGGTGGCAAGGGCGTGATCGGAACAGGACAGCATGAGGAGGACTTTGTCGAACACCTCTTTACCGCCAGTACACACGACACCGCTCTCTTCTTCATGAACAACGGGCGTGTCTACGTGGAGAAGGTCTACGATATCCCCGAAGGCACCCGCGTCTCCAAGGGCAAATTCCTGAAGAACATGCTCGATATGCAACAGGACGAACACCTCGCTGCCATGATGTGTATCAGGGATTTCGATCCGGACTGGCACCTCGTCATGGCAACACGCAAGGGCACGATCAAGAAGAGCAACCTTTCAGACTACAAGAATGCCCGACGTGGTGGTATCATTGGTATCAATATCGACGAGGGAGATGAACTGGTCGGTGTCAAGCTGACCAATGGCGACAATGACCTCGTCATGATCACCCGCAAAGGCATGAGCATCCGCTTTAACGAAAATGAACTGCGCGACCAAGGGCGCGCCACCCGGGGTGTCCGCGGTATCAAACTCAAGGGCAAAGACGACTACGTCGTCAACATTGAGGTGGTCGAACCGGACGCAACCCTACTCATCGCCGGTATGAATGGCCAGGGCAAGCGCACCCCGTTCGAGGACTACCGTATCCAGGGGCGCGGCGGCAGCGGCATCATCGCCATCAAGACCCAAGGCGTGGCCGGTGCCCTCAGCGTGAAAGACGGTGATGAAATTATGCTCCTGACCTACTCGGGTCAGGCCGTCCGCACTCGTGTCAACGAAATCCGAGTGATCGGGCGCACCACAATGGGCGTCCGCCTGATTAATCTCGGTGAAGGCGACAAACTCATCGGCCTCTCCAAAGTCATCGAGGTCGAAGCGGAAGAAGCGTAAACATCAACAAAGGTTGCCTCTTTAAAATAGGGCAGGCTGTTCACACGAACGGCTTGCTTTTTTCCCAATAAAGTATACATATATTCACTTAACTACATTTGCCATGGGATTGCGTTATGTCGTGTTGGATTTTGACGCCTTTTTTGCGTCGGTGGAGCAGCAGTCGCAGCCGGAACTGCGGGGGCAGCCGGTCGGGATTGTACCGGTGATGGCCGACACCACCTGCTGCATCGCAGCCAGTTACGAGGCCAAGCGCTACGGGGTGAAAACCGGCACGGCAGTGTGGGAAGCGAAGCAGCGCTGCCCGCAGATCCGCCTCACCCTAGCCCGGCACAAGCAGTATGTGGAGTTCCACCACCGTGCGGTGGCCGCAATCGAGCCCATCCTGCACGTCGAGGAGGTACTGTCGATCGACGAGCTTTACGGACTCTTGCCCACCCACTGGCAGACGGAAACGGAGGCGCGGGCGCGGGCGCTGATGATCAAGCGTGCTCTGGCCGAGGCAGTCGGGCCCTGGGTGCGGGCCTCCATCGGAATCGGGCCGAATCGCTTTGCCGCCAAGATGGCGAGCAAGATGGACAAGCCCAACGGCCTTACCCTCCTGCGCGAGGAAGACCTGCCGCAGGCTCTCAACCGTTTCGACCTGGAGGACATCTACGGGATCGGGCACGCCATGCACCGTCGCCTGCGCGAGGCCGGAATCCACACCGTGGCCCAACTGGGTAAGGCGAACAAGGACGAACTCTGGCACATCTGGGGCAGCATTGAAGGTGCACGCCTCTACCGAAACATGCGGGGCGAGGAAGTGGAACTGCCGCCGACCCAGCGGCGCACCGTAGGCCACTCCCATGTGCTGGCGCCCCACCTGCGCAACGCACGCGGGGCCTTCGGAGTGCTCCACCGCCTGGTCCAGAAGGCCGCCGCCCGCCTACGCGACATGGACTACTACGCGGGGAACCTCTGGGTGGGGCTCGGGCTGAAGAACCGCCGCAAGTGGGGGGCCGAGGTACGCTTTTTCCCCACCCAGCACACCGCGCACTTCACCTACGCGCTCAACCGCCTCTGGGCGGAGCGCCCGCGCAATAACGACATCGTCAAGGTCAGCCTCTGCTTCACCCATCTGGAGGAAGGCCAATACCACACGCCGGGTCTCTTCAGGGAGCTGACCAACCCCCGCCATGCCGAACTGGATGCGGCGGTTGACCAGGTCAACCGCACCTACGGCACCGGCTCACTCTACTACGGCGCCGCCCACGAAGGTATCGACGCCGCCCCCATGCGCATCGCCTTCACCCAAATCCCCGACCTGGAACTCGAACGGGATCGGGAGTTTTAAAGAACACCGAATAAAAAAGCTATCCACGAATGGACAGAAAAAAGCAAAACACTAGGAGAGGTTGAATGATTTCACGTTTATCACCGTATAATCGGTTTCATTACTAATTTTCAAAAACATCAAAAAAACTTACCTGAAAATCCATGATCCATTGTTTGTTCATATTCAGCAGCATCAATAACAAGCCATATTACATCCAAACTATCTTTCATTGAGTATTCGTGAGTTAATCAAAATAACTCCTCCTGTTCCTGCCTTTTATTTTGTGGTTGGGCGTGGACGAGGAGTGACGCCAGAGGGATGGTGCCCCAGCCAGGTTCCTTTGCGATGCGGAGGATGAGCATAGCGGAGGCGAGAGCATCGTAAAGGGCACAATGGTAACGGCAACGGTTCGGAGGGCAGTGCTCGGCAGCAAGGGCGTCCAACTCCGGTTGTAGATTAAAGATGGTTATGAGGTTTTCCAGCTTATAGCGATCGAGATTGGGATAAAGGGTCTGGTAGAGGACACGGGTATCAAGCCAAGGTGCCCAGGTGGCAACTTCCCCTTCTCCTCGAAGGAAATCCGGTGAAAACGGAGGCGCCGGCCAAACATGACGAATGAGGCGGTCCTCCGTGCCGGCATGATGGGCAGCGAGGGGTCCGCTCTGGCGCAGGGCGAAGAAGTGTTCGCGCTCGGCATCAAAGGGTTTGGTATTTTCCGTATCGGCTTTGCGGATACGGTGCAGGCGGGTTTCCCGGAAGGAAATGTCACCCTTTGCCTGGCAGATGCGTGTAACGGTATCCCGCACCACCCCACCTTGCAGGCTGACGACCCCGAATTCCACGATCCCGTAGTCGAGGTGGCCCTCGAAGTCTATGACGTGGATTGGGAGATGGGTCCAGGACATATCGGTTTTAGTTGGCAGAGGAGACAAAACCCATTTCTATGGCAACAAGATGAGCAGCAGCGAGTATAAAGCCTTTGTCAAAGAACTAGCCCGCGAGAGCGCAAGGGCCATCCGCCCCTATTTTGCCAACCCCGGTTTGGAGGTGGGGCGCAAGAACGACCAGACGGTCGTCACCAAGGCGGACCGGGAGGCGGAGCAGGTCTTGCGCAAACTTATTGAAGACAAGTATCCCGACCATGGCATTATCGGGGAAGAGTACGGCAATAAGGACGAGGATGCCGACTATGTCTGGGTGATTGATCCGATCGACGGGACAAAATCATTTGTGGCGGGTAACGTACAGTTTGGGACACTGATCGGCTTGCTCTACGAAGGTCAGCCTGTGTTGGGTGCGATCAACAACCCGATTACAGAGCAGCTGCTGATTGGCGACGGCACGCATACTCTGCTGAACGATATTCCGGTGCACTGTCGCAGTTGCGAGGATTTGAAGAAAGCCGTTTTGCTGACCACCGACCTGACCTCACCCAGCCGCTACCAGAGCGGAGAAAAATGGAAGCGCCTGATCAGCAGAGTAGGCAAACTTTATACCTGGGGGGACTGTTACGCCTATCATTTACTTAGCACATGAGGGGCTGATATCGCCTGTGATCCTGCCATGATGCCATGGGATCTTCTGCCTCTAATACCGATCGTACGCGGTTCAGGGGCAACCATCACAACCTGGTCGGGCGGTGATCCGGTCAATGGTGACTCGGCAGTTGCCGCTGCACCGGAAATCCATGAGCAGGTTATCGAAATCTTAAACAGCTGATAGACCACGCGGGACCAAATGGATCAATCCCATCTTGCGTAACGCGAGAAAGTATCCTGCAACGTGGTATGATTGGGCGAACTGCCCCTCCTCAATCATATTGAACACATCACCCGTACTGGCCCAGAATGGCATTATTTTCTCACCATGCTCCAGATTCTGTTCATGTGTCTGTCGCACATTGCGGGCGAGGTAAAAGTGAACCACGTTGTTCTGCCGGGCGGGATTGGGATAGAGGCTTTGCAGATGTTCCCAGTCATTGCTGCTACAGCCGGTTTCCTCCTGCAGTTCACGTTTGGCTGTTTCGATGGGCTCCTCCCCGTCTTCCAGAAGTCCTGCCGGCAATTCTGCCAGTACTTTACCAGCGCCGTGGCGATATTGCCAGATAAGGAGCAATCGCCCGCTGGGATCAAAGGCCACCACATCGACAAAGGCCGGAATCTCCATCACGTAGTAGGGATCAAGATTGCCACCATCAGGCAGTTCACAGGTGTCAGCACGTAAGCCAAACCATGGATGGTCGAGGATTCTTTTTGTCTGCGTGACCTTCCATGCCATGCTATCGTGATCGGGGGCTGTCATTAGCGGGGCAGAGTTTTGAAATCCTGTTCCTGATGCACCATGGTGTCGGGTGGAAGGTAACCGGAAAAGGACATGCTAATGACCGCAGAATTGCGTCCAAGGATGCAACCAGGCTGGAGGATACTGTTACAGCCGGCTTCACTGCCATCTCCCATGATTGCGCCTAATTTACGCAATCCGGTATCGACACGACTACCATCCGGTAGCTTTATCGGAACCGGTTGCTGATCCAGCCGGAGGTTCGCACAGATGGTCCCGGCACCGAGATGTGTCTTGTTACCTAACAGGGAATCACCGACGTAGTTGAAATGGGGTGCCTGCACACCGTCCAGCAATAAACTGTTTTTGAACTCACAGGAATTCCCCAGCACACAGCCAGCACCAGCGATAAAGTTACCGCGAATATAAACTCCCGGCCGGAGCTCACACTCAGGGCCGAGATAAGCCGGCCCTTCAATGACGCAATAAGGTGGCAGCGAAACTGTCGGATGAATAAAGACAGATCCCTTTATGCTGATTCCCCCTAGATCCTGCTTCCTGCGCTCGGTTCCAAAATCAAAGGAAGCCAGTGCCTCCTTGATTTGCGGAACCCACTCCCAAGGAGTCATTTCAGGAAGGAAGAAGCTGGCAAACGGCAGCGATTCCGGAAAGTCAAACAACTCTGATGCCTGCATATGATAAAGGTATAAAACGCAAACCTGACATCAGGCAACTCAATCCTCCACTGGAGAAAGACGAAAATGGAGCGGGCGATGAGACTCGAACTCACGACACCCAGCATGGCAAGCTGGTGCTCTACCAACTGAGCTACGCCCGCCCAGTGGAAACGCTAAGATGACAAGATTATCTTTCTCTCTGTCAACTTGAAAAAGTCCTTTGTTCAGGGTGAAAGACTGGCTCTCTCCGAGTCTGGCAGCGGAACGAAGCCCATTTCCTCAAGATATAGAGCTATTTCCTCGCTTAATAAATACTCCAGAAGTAAGTCCAACTCTGCGTTTGTTTCGCCGCTGTAGACAATCCTGTAAGACAGACGTAGCGGATAGTCGCCGAAATAAATATTATCATGTGTCGGAGGGTAAGCCGGTTGATTCTCATCCAATGAAACAGACAGTTCTTTCACACTGCCGGGCAGATCCATGCTGGACGCTGTCACGGCAATGGCCTGAGGATCCTCCAATAAATTAACAAAAACCGAATCTAATTCATCCACAAAGTTAACGTCTGGTAATGGCTGCGCATCGCCCAAGGCAAGCGCTTGAAAAATCTGCCAATTCAGGCGCGTCTCTTTACGCAAGGCATGCAATTGTATATTTTTACCAATCCACTCACCTTCTAATCCAAGTTCATCCCAGTGGGTGAGAGGTTCAAGCGTCTGACCGTATATACGTCTTAGCTGCTGCAGGCTAATCGAATTGAGCGGATTATTACGGGTGACCAGAATACGTGCGATCTCATAGGCAAAGGGTATCTGCTGCCATCTGTCAGGAAGAGACAGGAAATCAGGAACCGCTAAAATCAGAATATCTGCATCTCCTGATTCCATGGCCTGACTGGCCAAAATACTACCTTCGAAATTAATCGTTAAGCGTAGATCCGGATTGGATTCCGACCAAGCTTCCAACTTTTCCATCAATACGCTGCCCAGCAAGTCACTTCCTGCTACACGTATCTCACCCTCAAGTTGAGCAGACAGGAAAAGAACAAAGGCGAAAAAACTAAGGCGAAAAGCAATCATTCAAGAAGGGGTAAGTCATCAGGGCTGATCGGTGTCAAGTGTCTCCCTTGGAGACCGTATATCCAGGTCAGGCCAGTGCTTGAGTTTACGATGAAGCGTTCTACGGCTCATGCCCAGCAGATCGGCCGCTTTGGTACGGTTACCGCCTGCCTTATGAAGCGCATTGCGAATAAGGCGCTTCTCATTCTCCATAACCGACAATGGTTGAGTAAGCGGACTTCGAGGAGACTCGTAATTATCCGTGGTTTCTTCAGTGGTAAAGCGAGTATCCAAATCATAAACTGTTAACCGTCCACTGCGCTTCAGGACAACAGCATTCTCCGTAAAATTTCTCAGTTCGCGTATATTACCCGGCCATTTGTAATTTTGAAGGGCATGTAGAGCGGCACTTTCCAATTCAGGCTGATCCACTCCGTTTTCTTCTGCGAAATAACGCAGGTAATGATCCAGCAATACCGGAATATCTTCCTGTCGATCCCTTAATGGAGGCATTGTGATACTGACAACATTGAGACGGTAGAAGAGATCTTCCCGAAAAGTGCCCTTTTTTACCATCGTCGAAAGGTCACGATTGGTGGCGCAGACAAGGCGGATATCGACCTGAACCGGGCTCATACTTCCGAGACGCTCGATCGTCCGGGTCTCCAGAAAGCGTAGAAGTTTAACCTGAATGGAGGCGTCGATCTCACCGATTTCATCGAGAAAAAGTGTTCCACCAGTGGCTCCCTCAAAGCGTCCGATACGTCGCTCTGTGGCTCCGGTAAAAGCACCCTTCTCATGCCCGAACAATTCACTTTCAAGCAGATTTGCAGCAAGTGCTGCACAATGGACGGGGACAAATGGACCGCGGGCACGATCACTGTTCTGGTGGATGGATTGGGCAATGAGTTCTTTTCCAGTCCCTGTTTCTCCTTCGATCAAGACTGTGGCCTTGGAGGGTGCGACCAGTTTGACCTTTTCAATGACATCCTGCATGACCCTTGAACTGCCGATTATCCCTTCGAAACTGTATTTTCGATCGAGACGTTGATGAAGTTCCTTGTTCTCTGTTTCCGTGTCACGGTTTTGCAGTGCGCGTCGAATTATCAACTCAAGCTTTTCGAGATTTACAGGCTTGGTGAGAAAGTCATAGGCACCCCGTTTCATTGCATCGACTGCTGTCGTTACATTGCCATAAGCCGTCATCATTATGGTGATTGGAGGCTTGGGCAGGCTAATCGCCTTGTCGATTACCTTCATCCCGCTTTTACCGGCCATACGCAGGTCTGTCAGAACAACATCGAAGTGTTCAGAATCCAGCAGGTTGAAAGCCTCATCAGCATTTGCCGCGAGATACACTTCGTAGCTATCTTCCAGAGCCAACTGAAGACCTTCGCGGGTGTGTTTTTCGTCATCTACAATCAAAACTGATGCAGGCATACTGTCACACTACAATGCTCATACGTCATGCAAAGGAAAAAGAGGGAAATTTTGTCGCAATCACTTCCCCTCCAACAAGCGAATTCTTCTGTGCTTTTGGGGAAATTGCAGGGTGACCAGAGTGCCGACACCCGGTTGTGAATCGATTCCGATGCTTGCGCCATGATCCCTGAGAATACGTTGTACCATCATCATGCCAAGGCCATGTCCAGTATCCTTGGTAGTGAAATAGGGGTCAAAAACCTTGGATAAATCTTCATCAGAAATCCCTTTTCCGGTGTCCCCTAATAAAACAAAGACAAATTCATCGTCAGCCCTTACCCGTAAGCGAATTTCACCTCCTTTGGGGGTCGCTTCACGAGCATTCTTAAAGAGGTTGAAGAATACCTGCTTCAACAGGTTATTATCTCCATCAATCACAGGTGGTATTTCATCAATTGTTACGTCAACCTTGAGGCCTGCAGACTCAAGTTCAGGCCCCATAACTTCAAGGGATTCCTCAATGACCTCAACTATGTTGATCTCGTGGAGGTCAGGCGGTGTGGGACGGACTGCTTCTAGAAAATGACGGATTATGTTATCGAGTCGGGAAACTTCGTTACGACAGATGGAAAGCGCCTTTTTCAGTTTTTCCCTTTCTGGAGACTCAGGCATTTTATCCAACTGACGTTGCATGAGTTGCTGATGGATGGTCAAAGAGTTCAAGGGATTGCCGAGTTCATGAGCCACACCGGCTGCCAACTTCAAGATCGATGCAATTTTCTCGCTTTCAATCTGCTGTTCAGTCTGGGCTTTTTCCTCAGTAATGTCGGTGAGGATCACAGCGAAGTGACTCTGGTCGACAATGTCCTGATCATCCGCCAATTCCTCTGCTTCCCTTATAGGAGTGATATAAAGCCTGAGGGGCAGTCTTTCGGGGTAGGAAAGTTCGATTTCACGAGTTATTCCGGCAAGGGCCTCCAACTGACCCTCCTGGTCGAGACGCAGCGAACGTGAAAGGTCCGGAACCCGTCTCCAGAGGATAGCATGACCGACCTCATTGAGAGAAAATCCGAGCAATCTGGATGCAGCATTATTCGCATAAATAATCAGGCCCTTCCTATCGATAACCAGAAGCCCTTCACGGATTGTATTGAAGACGGTTTCAAGTAGCCGTCGCTCACGGGCCAGACGGGAAACAAGATTTTGAAGATTAACCTCATCGAGGT
>CAYQCG010000034.1:0-10788 GCA_964415925.1 uncultured Puniceicoccaceae bacterium
GGCTAGCCAATGAATTGGTAGCGGACTACATTGGAGTGATACGCTATGAAAAATCACCGCGATATGTCCCGGATGAGGAGCTGGAGGAGTTACTTGCTGCGATTCCCGGAGGAAAGCGGGTCATGGTGGATGTCTCACCTTCAACAACGGCACTTGAACACAGCGGTGACTTTGGTTTCGATTATTACCAGATACACTGCGATCTTGATGTTTCTCTGGGAACATTGGCTGCCTGGTCCGGAATTGTCAGTCCCCAGTATCTCTGGCTGGCACCAAGAATACCTGATGATGAAACGTTTCCGCAGATTATTCTGGAGTTTTCAGACACATTCCTGATCGATGCTTTTTCCGAGAATCACTATGGCGGTAGCGGGCATACGTCAGATTGGGGCAGATTCGCGGAATGGAGCACCTTGTATTCCCACAAGCGCTGGATCCTGGCAGGAGGTCTGAATCCGGATAATATTCGTGGGGCGGTGGAAGCGACCGGTGCCGAGATGATAGATGTGAACAGTGGAGTCGAGAAGAAGCCGGGGGTAAAAGATCCACAAAAGATGCAGCAACTATTTAAAGTGCTAGAAACAATTGTCCACCCCCAGGAATAATGCACCGCAAGTCTGGCTTGCCAGAACAGAAAATTAAGTAAACTGACATTATGCAAAATTCAGATTTAAAATCCCAGGTAGAAGACATTACCCGCAGAGCCGGTCATCTCTGGAGGTATCTTTGACGTCCCAGGCAAAGAAACGCGTATCGCAGAACTGGAAGAACAGATGGCCCAGCAGGGTTTCTGGGATCATCCTGAGCAGGCACAGGAAATCGTTTCGGAAAACAGCCGCCTGAAAAACCTGTTATCGCCTGTAAAAAAATTCCATGAACGGGTCGGTGATTTGGAAACCCTACTGGAACTGACCGAGGAATCGGAAGGTGAGGAATCGCTTGAGTTGGAGAAGGAACTGGAATCGACCCAAAAGCTGATGGAGAGGGAACTGGCCGATCTTGAATTGAAGTCGTTTCTGTCGGGGCCAATGGATCCGAACAATGCGATCATGAGTATCCATGCCGGTGCGGGCGGCACTGAGTCCTGCGACTGGGCTGAGATGCTATTGCGAATGTACACACGCTGGGCGGAGCGGCAGGGCTTTGAAATTGAGATCGATGACATCGCACCAGGTGAAGAAGCCGGCATTTCCCGGGCGACTTTTCGAATCAGCGGCGAATATGCCTACGGCTACGCAAAAGCTGAACGCGGAGTGCACCGGCTTGTCCGGATCAGTCCATTTGATTCAAACAAGCGGAGGCATACCAGCTTCAGCGCAATCGATGTGATTGCCGAGGTGAAGGACGACATCGACATTGAAATCCCGGAGAGTGAATTGCGGATCGATACTTACCGTTCAAGCGGGAAGGGAGGACAGCACGTGAACAAGACAGACAGTGCCGTGCGCCTGACGCATTTACCGACCGGTATCGTGGCAGCCTGCCAGAATGAACGATCCCAGCACAAGAACAAGACAACGGCTATGAAATTCCTGAAGTCCCGCTTGTATGAGAAACGGCTTGATGAGAAGCGTGCCGAAATGGAAAAGTTTTATGGAGAGAAGAACGAGATCGGATGGGGGAACCAGATACGCAGCTACGTTTTTCAACCCTACCAGATGGTCAAGGACCTCAGGACGGGCTCTGAAACTTCCAATATTCAACAAGTGATGGATGGCGATATTGACCAGTTTATTCATGCCTGGTTGAGAGCCGGTCAACCTGCGACACGTCAAAAGGGAGTCGAGGCGGAGGTATGAGTCGGGCCGCAAACACCTTATCCCATGCGGAAATCAAAAGCGCTTTGGAATCCCAGCCCCTGTTTGACGACAAGACTTGGCGGTTGTCTCCGCATGCCTGGCACATTGATCAAAAGGTTCTCCAGGAAATAGAGAGCATAGGAGAGGCGTGTCTGGCATTTCACAAGACACTGGAATTGCTCTATAACCGATCGTGGCAGGGTAAGAACCTGCTCCGCAACCAACCGTTGGAGGCGCCCTGGGTGGCAGAATACCTCGACCGCGGAAAACCCCAGCCACTGGTCGATTATGCGAGGGACAAAGCTTCAAGGGGAGCCATACCGAGAGTTATCCGTCCTGACCTGTTACTGACGGATGACGGAATCGTCCTTACGGAGATCGATTCGATACCCGGTGGAATCGGGCTTACCGGTTTCCTGAACGAACTTTATGAGCCCCTCTATGGCGATACCCTGATTGGTGCCGGGGATCGTATGGTAGAGGAGTTTTACACAGCAATGTCTTCACTCGCACCGGACAAGAAGCTCCCGTTCATTGCGATCCTGGTAAGTGATGAGGCTTCGACCTACCGGCCGGAAATGGATTGGCTGGCGGCACAACTGCAGCGGAGGGGTAAACGTGTCTACTGTTTTCATCCCAGTGAGGTCATGCCGCTAGGTGACACACTATGCGCCGATATCGAAGGAAATCCCGAGCAAATCGATGTCGTTTACCGTTTCTGGGAGCTATTCGACCAGAATAACATCCCGGTGGCCGAACACATCCTGAAGATCTGGATGGCGGGCCAGGTTGTGATCACACCGCCGGTGCGGCACTTTCAGGAAGAAAAGCTCAACCTGGCGCTCTTTCATCATATCCAACTGGAGCCTTTCTGGCGTGAAAACCTGTCCAAACAACACTACAAGCTGCTATCGCGTATCATCCCGCAGTCATGGGTTATAGATCCTGTTGAACTACCGCCTAACGCAGTGTTGCAGGCGCCCCAGGTAGGAGGTAAGCCGATTTGGAAGTGGGAGCAGCTGGGAGATGCCTCACAAAAAGAACGCAACCTGATCCTGAAGCTTTCGGGTTTTCACGAAAATGCCTGGGGTGCGCGGAGTGTGATCCTGGGTAATGATGTATCGCGGCAGGAATGGAAAGAAGGGCTGGAAGAGGCGCTGGATCTCGCTGACCAGAATCTATTCATCCTTCAGGAATACAAAAAGCCCAAACGGTTGCAGCATCCTGTATTCAAGGAGGATGAGGAAACGTTCATGATGGAAGGCCGTTTACGGCTTTGCCCCTATTATTTTGTAAACGAAGAGAATACACACCTTTCCGGTATCCTGGCGACATTCTGTCCGGCAGATAAGAAGATTATCCACGGCATGAGTGACGCAGCATTACTGCCCTGCACACTGGCTGTATAGCTACTAGCCGTCGATATTGCGAGAAGCGGCTTGCTGATTTCGCAAGGTGATCCGGTCAACCTCTTCCGGCTTGAGCCTGCGGACGCTGTTCCCGCGGTCAGCGAGATCGGTCATGGAGGTATTGGGATTATAAGCTTCGAGCTTCCAGGAATTATCAATCTGGTTAATGAGGAGAAAGCGTTTACCGTTCTCTACCTTGACGATGACTTCATCCGAGTGCATCTGCCACTCGGCATCGAGGGCTTTGCTGTTAATACCGTAAGGGAAGTAACGGGCATGACCCCAGCGCTGTATCTCGATTGTCGGGGAAGTTTCAATTTCGGCCGATTCACCGAGCCAGTAACCCACAATATCTTCCACAGAGATGAATTTCATCGCCATGTCCTGAAAAACTGCCTTGGCATCCATCGGATCCATTTTGACCAGCTTCTGGCGGCCGTCCGGACTGTCGGTAAAATCGTCTTTCTCCGAATAAGTGAGGATTTCAAAATCGGTGCCGGTTTTACGGATAAGCTGTTTTTTACCGTCATCCCAGAAAACCTTGAGAGCATCACCTTCCTGGACCCAATAACCGTAAAGGCCTGCATTTTTCTGGTTGAGTATGCTGTGAACCCGGCCATCGCGGCTCACGTTAATGTAGTAGGAATTGGCGGCACCAAACAAGCCCCACAAGGCAGATTGCTTGGACTCGACATACCAGTATCCGAGGAACTGGCTCCGAGTAAACGGTGAGGTTTTCGAATCCACCTCTTTGGGGGCTTTTCTTTCGGTTGTCGAAGCCGATTCAAAAGCGAATGCGTCTTCCCGCTCCTCATTCTGATTAGCGTCTTCAACGGCGAGGTAGCCGACATAACGTTTATCATATTGGGTTCCGACCACGGTAGATTCAGCTTGATCGCCCAAATCAACACCTGGAGGGTAAGTATGCCTGAAGACGGTTCTGCTCCCTTTTTTCTCCAGTGCGTAACGGTAGCCGCTATCCCAGGTAATGACCAATCTGCCATCCCTGATGGTCCATTTCCCCTTAAGGATTTCGTCCATGGCATTCCCTGCCCAGAAACAGGATGCCTGCCCACCTGCCTTGATGATCAGGTAACAGGTGTCGCCCGCAGGCTCCTCGATTTTCCAGTATCCCTGAAAGTCACGCGGATCAGCGGTAAAATCCCCGCGGTAATCCTCGGCTTGCAGGAACTCCACTGAGATCAGGAGTAAACAGACAGTAATCATCCATTTACATTCAGGACTATTTCTGAGGAATGTCATAGAATTCGAACAGGGGGTATGATCATCCTATTCTGACAGAAGATTAGAAATAATTCTTTTTGGTTTCAAACTTAATCCTGATGACCTGACAGGATAGTGGCGGTTCCCTCAAGCTCAAGAATCCTCATGTCGCTTGCGGCCCCGATCGCCTCCACCTCCTCGGCGTGATCCACGGCCCCCGTTGCGGCGGTGGCCGCCACCCGAACGTTCACGTCTCTGGCCATCGTCCTCCTGTGAGTCGTCATTCTGGGAGCGTTCTTTGGCAGCAGCCACTTTTTCGGAAATACCGTCGTCTTCTTGCTTTTCCGCCATGGCCTCCTTGCGGGAAAGGCGGACACGGCCTTTTTCATCGATCCCGATACACTTGACCCACATTTCGTCTCCCATACTGCAAACGTCTTCGACTTTGCGGACGCGGAAGTCGGCGAGTTCGGAGACATGGACCAGGCCTTCCTTGCCCGGGAGGCACTCTACGAAACAGCCGAAGTCCTTGATGCTTTTGACGATACCGCGGTAAATCTTATCGACTTCGATTTCAGCGGTAATGAGGTTGATTTCCTCCATCGCACGGTCAAGGGATTCCTGGCTGCTGGCGTAAATATTGATGCGGCCGGAATTGTCTTCATTGATATCGATCTGGGCTCCGGAAACATCTGTAATGCGACGTATGGTCTTGCCTCCGGGTCCGATAACTCCACCAATCTTGTCTGGATCGATCTGGATTTGATGGATACGCGGCGCGAAGGGGCTGAGCTTTTCACGCGGCTCGGAAATGCATTGCATCATGACGTCCAGAATCTTGAGGCGGGTTTCCTCATTTCTGCGGATTGCTTCAACGGCAATCTCATGGGGAATACCCGGTATCTTAAGATCCAGCTGGAAGCCGGTAATCCCTTCACGAGTCCCACAGATTTTGAAGTCCATGTCACCAAAATGGTCCTCTGCACCAATAATATCGGTGAGGACGACATGCTTGATGATCTTGCCGGTTTCATCACGTTTTGTGACAAGACCGCAGGAGATACCGGAAACAGGAGAACTTATGGGAACACCGGCATCCATCATGGAAAGGCAGCCCCCGCAGACAGATGCCATTGAGGTGGAGCCGTTCGATTCCATGATTTCCGAAACCACGCGAACGGCATAGGGGAAATCATCCTCGTCCGGCAGGATGGGCAGGAGGCTGCGTTCAGCGAGGGCTCCGTGTCCAATTTCACGGCGACCCGGCCCGGCAATGCGCCCGACTTCACCTACTGAATAGTTGGGGAAATTGTAATGGAGGATGAACGACTTTTCCTTTGGGCCGCCGGTCAGTGCATCCATTTCCTGACAGTCAGATGTCGGTCCCAGGGTGGTGATGGCGATATTCTGGGTTTCACCCCGCTGGAACAGAGCGGAACCATGAACCCGCGGGAGAACTCCCACTTCGGAGGTGATTTCACGGAGATCTTCAGGACCACGGCCGTCGGCGCGTTTGCCCTGGTCGAGGATGGAAGTGCGGTAGAGCTCTTCCTGTAATTCTTCGAAGGCGAGCATGATCTGGCTGGCATCAAAATTTTCCTCACCCACCTTTTCCTTCAGTTTTTCTGTCGCTTCGTCTTTCAGGGCATGTACGGCGGTTTCACGATCTTGTTTGGATTCAAGAAAAACGGCCTCCGTCAGACGCTCGCCGACGAGTTCACGGATAAACTGGAGATTCTCCGGTGTGACCTGAAAGAGATTGAAAGTCTTTTTCTCCTTATTGTATTGAGCAGCGAGCTCCTTTTGAGCCTCGATGATCTTGACCACCTGTTTCTGGGCATACTCCAACGCAGCGATAAAAGTGTCGGACGGGACTTCCTCGCCGCTGCCTTCGATCATCATCATTTCGGTTTCGTTCCCGACGTAAATCAGATCCAGTTCAGATTCAAATTGCTGCTCATGAGTCGGGTTGGTGACAAACTCACCGTCGATCATGCCTACCCGAACACAACCGACCGGGCCGTTCCATGGAATGTCAGAGGTCATGAGCGCGGCGGAAGCGCCGTTGACGACGAGTACATCGGGTTCATTGATCAGGTCACCGGCAAGCAGCAGGGCCTGAACCTGGACTTCATTCATGAAACCCTTGGGAAAGAGGGGTCGCAGCGGACGGTCGCAGAGGCGCGAAGTCAGGATTTCCTTTTCGCTGGGACGGCCTTCACGCTTGAAATAACCTCCGGGGAAACGGCCAACAGCCGAGAACTTTTCCCTGTAATCAACCTGAAGGGGGAAGAAATCCTGTCCTTCCCTGATTTCGGGAGCCGCACATGCGGCAACCATGACTATGGTTTCGCCCATCTGGACGGTAACGGCGCCATTGGCCTGCTTGGCCAGTGTACCAGTTTCGAACGTAATACCGAGATCTTCTACGGTAACGGAGTGCTTTTGTTTTAACATCTATAATTTATAATTTGTATTTCCGCGTTTAGACTTACTTCCCTGTGAAGATAGTCCCAATCATGGTGCCTTTTCATGACATTGCGAAGAAGGCAATAACTGACCTGCACATGCCGGTTAGCGACGGAGATTCAGTTTCTTGATGATATCGTTATATTTTCCGAGATCATTGCGCTTGAGATAATCAAGGAGCTTACGTCTGCGACTGGTCATGGCAATGAGACCCCGGCGCGAGTGAAAGTCCTTGCGATGAGTGCGCAAGTGCTCGGTGAGATGAACGATCCGGCGGGTCAGGAGGGCAATCTGGACCTCGCTGGAGCCGGTATCCTTCTCATGCAGCTGATAATCTTTGATTGTATCTGTCTTTGCTGGAACTGTATCGGACATATGAATTTGGATTAGAGATTCTTCGTGATTAGCAGCCGGTCCTGCTTCCAGCGCAGGGAGCCACTTGGTTCCGAAGTGCCATAAACCTATGCCTCAGTGAGGGAATGAGTTAATGGCAAACCGTAGAAATTGTCCCCGACCAGACGCTTACGCAAGTCTTTTTTATTCATGCAGAATGTGATTCAACCGGCGACAAACCGAACCTCACGGATAAAATCACAGCCGGGAAGTTCCCTCAATCTGCCCAGGATCTTTTTTTCCTCGAAGATCAACTCCCTTCGTAAAACCGGATTACCAACTGCTACATGCAGAATGGACTGCGCATCAATCCTGACCGGGCTGCAACGGTAGGCATTAACGTCCCCCATCAGTTCGCGCCAATGCCCCATGATCGTTTCCTCTGGCTTACACTGACCGATTTGATAGCGGTTGAGAAGTACTTCGACCAGGCTGTCAATCGGCTTGGCACTTGCCTTGTTTGCTTCTTCGCGGTTTAAGGGCAGGCCCCTGAACTCGTTGAGAAGCCTTTGTTCGCGCCATGGAAAATTCATCGTCCAGGCAGTAAAACTAGTAATTCATTCAACTGGGTCAAATCACGCTTGAGGACCATAGCCTGCCAACCGGCATTTTCTGCGCCGTTGCCGTCGTGGTGCTCACTGTCACCAACGTGCAGGATATTTTCGGGATGCACGGAAGTATTCTCTTCCACGATCTGAAAGGCCTTACGGTCTGGTTTTTCATAGCCAATCTGGCTGGAGATGAAAATTTCCTCAAAATACTTCACGAGTCCAAATTCCTCGAAAACGGTGTAAAACCGGGAATCGGCATTGCTCAAGACGACCAGTCTGTATCTATTCTCAAGCAAGCCTTCCAGGGTCTCAATCGTATCATCAAAGAGCTTCCAGACCTTACTGCTGGTAAAACGCCTGAAGAGATTGTTGTAGAGCTGGTCAAAGTGTTCTGCCGGGCAGATGTCTTTAAAAGTTTTCTGGACAACATCTCGCCAGAACAGGTATTCCGCATTTTCGTCAACCCGGGTGCGCTTGTTGTGTGAGGCCTCCCTGAATACCTGCCCGAAGCGATTTTCAATCGTTTCCGGGTCGGCCTCTAGGCCAAATTCCGCCAGCGCTTTGGCATACTGCTGACCAACAGAAGGATAGGGGTAGAGCAGGGTGCCCCCGGCATCAAAGGAAACCAGCTCGATTTTGGAGTAGTCCCTCACAATGCGTGTATGGCGCCGATGCTGGCGGCCAGTCCGGCTTCCTTGACACTTTCTGAAAGAGTGGGGTGGGCATGGATGGTCCGCCCGAGGTCTTCAGCACTGCCTCCGTAAGTCATGTGGGCAACCGCATTGGCAATCAATTCAGAAGCGCCTTTCGCCACAATCTGAATTCCTATGAGGCGGTCACTTTCCTTATCTGAAAGGACTTTAACAACCCCTTCTGCAGCATCGGTGGCAACCGCCCGGCCATTGGCCTGTAGGGGAAATTTACCCACATTGTATTCAATCTTTTTCTCTTTGGCCTGGCGCTCGGTTATTCCGGCACTGGCAATTTCCGGATCAGTGTAAATCACGTTTGGGATTGTTTCGTAGTCGACATGGCCATGGCCGTTGGCAGCTCTTTCGGCAACCGCTACACCTTCTTCCTCTGCCTTGTGTGCCAGCATCGGACCGCTCACAACGTCCCCAATGGCCCATATCCCCCTGGCGGACGTACGGAGTTCCTCATCGACGACAATGCGCCCTTTGTCATCCAGTTCGACGCCGGCTTTATCCAGGCCTAATCCTTCTGTAAAGGGTTTACGCCCGACGGCAACCAACACCTTGTCGGCTTCAAAGCTTAACTCTTTGTTGTTTTTCTCTGCGGTCAGGTAATGAATCCCGTCTTTTTCCTGGATACCGGTTACTTTGGTCTGGAGTTCAAATTTCAGACCTTGCTTCTTGAAGCTACGTTGGGCCATTTTGGCAATGTCCTCATCAAAGGTAGGAGCGATCTGTGGGAGGAACTCGACCATTGTGACATCACTGCCCATACGTGCCCAGACTGAACCCAGTTCAAGTCCGATTGCACCGCACCCTACGACGACCAGTTTCTCCGGTATCTCCTTAAAGGCGATGCCGTGATCACTGTGGGTAACCCTTTCTCCATCATATTTCAGGAAGGGCAGTTCTACAGGAACAGATCCGGTGGCGAGGACGATATTCTCTGCTTCAATCGTTTTCGCATCGTCCCCTTCAATGTAAATCTTCCCATCGCCCTGCAGCACGCCCTTTCCGGTAAATACATCGACTTCCCTAGCTTTACAAAGCTGGGCAACACCCTTGTTCATTTTTGCCACAACCCCGTCTTTGCGTTTCATCATGGCCGGTAAATCAACCGAAATATCTTTTGCTACAATACCATTGCTCTTGCCGTGTTGCTTTAATTCAAGAAGTAATTCCGTTGAGTGCAGCAATGCCTTGGAGGGAATACATCCCACATTCAGGCAAGTGCCTCCGAGGTAATTATCCTTTTCTACGAGGGCAACCCTGAGTCCCAGCTGGGCACCACGAAGAGCACAAACATAACCACCCGGACCGGAACCAATCACACATAAATTGTATCTATTACTAGCCATATGCTTTCAACTAAGTTGAAGTAAACCGGTTTGGCAACCGGTGTTTTTTACATCGGTCGGACTTTCTTCAGTGTTGCATCCTAATGAAATTATTATCCAATAGAAGTTGTGACTCAATTGTTATCCTTTGTCTATAAGAGCGATGCGTCTGATGAAACAGACGAAAATACGTTGGTAAACATCCTTTCTTCGAGCCGTGAATATAACAAGAAAGCGGGTATCACCGGCATGTTGCTGTATGCCCACAAGAAGTACTTCCAGGTCCTCGAAGGAGATCCGGCAGAGGTTAAGAAGCTGTTTAATGAGCGTATTTCAAAGGATCCCCGCCATCTTAATATCGAGATTCTGGAGGAGAACACGGTAGAGGAACGTTCCTTTGGCGAGTGGGCAATGGGCTTTTACATGCAGGATGGTTCAAATGCCGAGGAGTTTGCGATACTCAACGCACCCCCCAGGAACGCATTAAACTTCATGTTAAAGATCAAGGAACACATGGCACGGAACAAAGTTGATATGCCATTGTAAACAAGCTGAGGCTTTTATGATATCCCTGACTTATACCAGTGTCGCATCAGATGACACAAGTGAGGATACGCTGGTTGACATACTGAACACAGCGAGGGATTTCAATGCTGCAAACCATATCACTGGAATGCTGTTGTATGCGGGTGGCAATTTCTACCAGGTCCTTGAAGGTGAAAGAGCAGTTGTTGAAGACTTGTTCTATAACCGGATTTCCAATGATTCCCGCCATCATAATATAGAATTGCATGAATTGGCCGACATTGACGAACGGGAGTTCGGTGAGTGGTCGATGGGATTCTACTGGCAGGACAGGAACAATTGTGAAGAATTTGCGATGCTGAACACCGAGCCCGGGCGGGTACTGCCGC
>CAYQCG010000035.1:0-10582 GCA_964415925.1 uncultured Puniceicoccaceae bacterium
CTAATGGTCTTAACCTGGCGTATATTCTGATCTTTAATCTGTCCGTATATCCCGGTCGTTGAGGGTCGCAGTCCTGTCATTATTGAAGCCCTCGAGGGACCGCATAAAGGAGCTTGGCAGTGGGCATTTTCAAATAAAACACCTTGTGCCGCCAGACGATCGATGTTGGGTGTGATGGCATCCTGGTTTCCATAACAACCCAGATCGATGTTCAGGTCGTCGATCATTATGAGTAACACATTCGGCCTGTCACCGTTCGCATCTTCAGACCTTAACGACTGAAGGCTGAACAGAAACAAAAAAGAATATGAGATAAGTATCTTATTCCTCATTGAAGGTAAGACCCCGTGGATCGAGCTTAAGGATATTCAGTGCTTTATGAGCCGCATCGGGAATTAGCATCCTTCCTTCCTGAAAATACGGTATCCCCTTCTTGATTTCTACCAGTTTGGCCGTGTTTTCGAATATACCTTCGAAAGTTTCTCCGTTTAAATGGAGATGATCCGAACCGCTGCTGAAGGCAACACCTTTACTTGTATTTATAAGGTCAATACGAGCAGGTTTGTCAGCGTCAAGTATTGCTGAGATTTCCCACTCACCGGCTTTGTATCGTCCTCCGCCCAGATTGTTTATTACTTTGAATGCACCGTTTGTGTTTCTTGGGGTAACCTGTATTATCGCCAGGAATCTTGCTTTCTTCGTTGGTTCGCTGACAGCCTTAAAGTGCCAGGCGTTGTTATTGTATTCTACAGGTTCGCCTTCTGCATCTGTTGTCCCGCGCCAGTTCTCTGCGGGGATTTCGTATTCATCGGTAACACTCCAGTTTGTCTCTGTTGAGCTGAACAGGCTAACTTGGCTCTTGCCGTATATGTTGCCTGAGTAAACGCTCCGTTTGCTCTTATCAAAATTCATTTCATAATAACTATGCAGAAGCCATGACCATTCCGCAGTATGGTCTGCTTCCAACTCATCATAAACAACAATCATGTTGGGTCTGAGCATCAGGACATGTCTTCGGAAGTGTTTCAGCCCGGTATCCTCACCTTCAGTAACGCTTCTGTATGCATTGCTTGCATTACCGGCCGCATAGCTGACGATATCTCCTGTAAGAAAGCGTTCCATCCAGCCAAAAGCCTCTGTTGCATAAGGCTGTCCTTCATCATTAATCAATATACCGTTATGACTCCTCGTATGCTTGTAGTACTTTTGACGATGGGGTGCATTCATGGCTACCTTGTACCCGGTGTGGTAGAACAGGCGGTCGCCGCCGTAATTGATGTTGAACGTGTTATTGTCTGAAAGCATATGGCTGTATGTTCCATACGGACTCGAGCGCATAGCCAACATCAGGTTATCTTCGGTGTATTCAGACAGGTTTCGTGAGTGCATGTTAACCAGTCCCACGCCTTCGAACACACGCGCTTTGGGTAGTACTTCAGGGGATTCCGGTTCTGCGGATGGTATATCGTAGAGATACTTAAGACGATACCAGCGCAGCATACTGGCGTCTTCCAGCGATAGATCGAGTTCCGCAAGTTCCGCCTCTATATCAGCTTTGGCTCTACTCTCCTTTTCTCCTTGCTTAACCCTGAAGGGTCTCATGTAAGCCAGAACATGCGGCTCCACCTTATCGTTGAGCATACTGTCTACCTGGTCACGATACCAGGCAGCATGGCTACTTTGGGTCAGTCGAGCAAGTGCGTCTGCATATGCCATGTAATCACCTCTCGGCTCAGGCAGGTCGTGGGCATTGTCAGCGAAACCATTGCCTGCAGAGCCAGGCGGAAAGCCATACAGGAAATAGTTAACGTTCTCACGATACCAGGGATGGTGTTTAATGAAATCAAAGCCGGTATATTTTTTAATGACCATGGGCACGTCTACAAGTACGGCCATGTTCATGCGGAAATAGGAAAGTCCATGTACCCAGCCACCGTCATCGCCACCCAGTACAGGAGTTCGGGCAAGATATAGGGTATACAGGTAGGTCAGCCAGTTCTTGGCTTCCGGGATTTCACCATGCATGGCGAGTGCCGTATCAAATAAATAGTGAAAGATATGCTGCCAGACGTGGTTAGAGACAATTTTGGATTCTATGCTATTAATCCAAAGATTATAAAAATATGAGGCACGCTTTTCGACAGCATCGACAAGAGTTCTTCTCTGCTGGTCGGTCAATCGATCATGCAGGGTGTCGAATACCAATGCCATCGACAACATTGCCCGGCTGTCGCCAAAATCATTGATCCGGCTAACACCCTCTGGATCCCAACTGGCAACTTCCATCGCCCACTTAAGTGCGGCATGGGCATACTTTTCGTCTTTCGTCAGGAGGTATGCCTTAAGGAATGGGTCGACTGCGTTAAATACAGTGCCTCCCAATAATTTTGAGGCATCCTTGTCGAGTTTGTCCTGCTTCTTGGGATCGCTGTTTCTTATCGTTGCTATTCCGTCAGACTCACGAGGCGGCTCCATCTCTATGTAGCGGTTCGCTTCCGATATAATATCCTTCGCCTCCTGCGTATTTACATAGCGGTTCCGGAATTTGTTGGTTTCCGGACGGTCTATAAGCACGCGAGGATGATATCCCGGCAGGTTGTCCAGAAACTCAGAAGGAGAAGGTGCCGGCATATCGAGGGATTCCTCTGTTATCTTGAAATGCTGAGGCGTCGACCAGCGTCCATTCTCAACCCGATATTGCCAATACCAGTCCCCTTCAGCTAAATTTTCATGAGGATTTTAGAGTGCCCACGGCAGGTTTTCGGCACTGTATGTTGTTACACCTGGAGAGTCCAGATCACGTGCCAGGCGAACGTCATACCGGAGGTTCTTGCCATCCTCGATGGGCCAGCGCAGCATTGGCGGGTTGGTCTTTGCGACCTGCCCCAGTGTAGGTTCTGGCCAGTTCAGGAACCTCCACCCATAGTCCGGATTCTGGGTGGCAGGATAGATTGAAGGAATTTCATACATTGCCTGTAATACCTCCGAATCATCTTCGATTTCCCAAACTCTGAAACTTCGGTAGCGAAAATGGGTCCACTGCATCTGGCGAAACCCGAATTTGCCTTCCTTGTAGTGTGGGCGGTTATCATTTTCCGGTGTGTCCAGCCAGTCGATAATCTTACGGTTGTCGACATACATCCGGATGTGCGGACCGTCTTTGATCAGCTTTAATTTGTGGGTTTTCACAGAATTCGTCGGAATCCCCATCTCTCCGTCGGAAACCAGCCGGAATTCATTATTCTTGCGAAGATGCGATGTCCCGCGGTCCGGCTTTATCGGTGTATTTGCGTAATAGGAAATATGATACGAGCGCAGCTTGTCCTTAATATACCATGTGAAGTCACCATTCCTTTTAGGTAGCGAATGATGGAAAATATCCTCACCATTCACGCCCTTGGCAGCAAAAAAGACAATACACAGGCCGGCGTCCGGCTCCATGTTCTGGGCTTCCCATTCGGCAATAAAGCGATCCGGCATGTCCTCCGGGCACCAGAAAACATGGTGATATTCTTCATTCGGAGAATACATATGCATCCAGCCGTTTTCAAAATACACATCGCCCGGTCCTTCCATTACCCAGTCATTGACATCGCTTTGACTGGCAAAATCGTTTGTGTAGATTAGCTCCCCTTTGCGAACATCTGTAGCCAGTAACTGCCATGTCACAGTCATCAGGAGAATCGGTAAAACTAGGTTTTTGTATAAGGGTGTTTTCATTGCATTAATTTTGCTTAGTGTTGCTCATTGAAGGTGGTGGATAATCCGCGCCCCATTCTTCATCCGGTTGATTATCAAGTTGCAGTTGAAGCTTGCCGCCTTTGACTAATGTCTCATGATAAAGCCAGGGCTGGTTCCATCTCTTGCCGTTTAGTTTTGCTGAAGTTATGTAGTAGAAGCCGTTAGGACTGGCTTCAGCTTCAATAACAAATTTATCTCCTGGATAGTAATCCGGATTCAGGTTGATTGTGACCTTATCAAAAATAGGTGTGGTTATTTCGTAGATGGGTTCTTCTGCGGCACCTCCCCGCATTGAGAAAAGACCTATCTTCATAAGCACAGCGAGGGAGCCCATTAAACCTTGGTCCTCGTCTCCGGAATATCCATATTGTGGTGATATACCGCTGTAGACGTCCTGTATCACCTGGCGGCTCCAGTATTGCGAAAGCCATGGGGCTCCTGAGTAATTGAAAATCATGGCAGTTTGCATCGAAGGCTGGTTGCCGTAATTGATGTATACACGGCGGTTTCTGGCGGTTGTTTCCTGGTCGTGGGATTTGCTCGAAACAAAGCCGTGGTATTTCGCATGTTCAAATGACATATTAAGCTTTTCTGTCATAGCGCGATGGCCTCCCATTAAACTGGCCAGCCCCGCGAGGTCATGTGGCACAAACCATGTAAATTGTGCTGCATTACCTTCCACCCAGCCATTGTGGTATTCCAGCAGGTCCAACGGCTCCATCCATGATCCATCAAGATTTCTCACCCACATCCAGCCGATTTTGTCATTCCAGATGTTCTTGTAGTTATGGGCTCGCGCTATGAAATACTCATAATCCCCGGTCTTGCCTAACGTTTTGGCTAATTGGGCTAAAGCCCAATCCTGATAAGCGTACTCCAGCGTTTGCCCCGAACCGTCCTGATGATAGCCATACTCATCTTCCGTTAATGGATACGGCACATACCCACGATCCATATAATAATTCAGGCCGCCGCCGATTTCTGTATCGTGTTCATAGCCCGCTCTACTCATTATACCGCCAGGCAGATGGTTCTTTTTCAGGCCCTCGTATGCTGTGTCTACGTCAAAACCACGTAAGCCTTTCATGTAGGCGCTGACAATAAAGGGTGTCGATGACGCGCCGGTCATCACGTAGGTATAATTCCCCCCTGAAGGTCCACGGGGGACTAAGCCTCCGTCCCGGTACATCAACAGCATCGAGTTGACGAACTCTTCAGCTATTTCCGGATAGACCAGATGCCAGAGGGTATTGATGGTCCATTGTGCCCCCCAGAAGCTGTCTGAGTTATAATGGTGGAATTTCGGTTTGCCGTTAAGGTCGAGCGGTATTTGCCCCGTCTGCTTCTCTGGTCCCGTCATGTCACAATACCTGCCGTTAACGTCACTGATGATTCTACGGCCTTGCAGTCCATGCCACAAATCAGTGTAGAATCGCCGTTGCTCTACCTCTGAACCGCCTTCAACCCTGATACGGCTTAGCATCTCATTCCAGTGGCTGCGCGAATCTGCGATAACTTCTTCGAAATTCCAGTGCGGTAATTCTGTATCAAGGTTCAACTTAGCTTGTTCAGCGCTTACATACGATATCCCGACTTTCATCAGCCGCTGTTCGTTTTCTTTCGTCTGAAATGTAATGTAAACTCCGATACGTTCCCCTTCGATTTCATTAACCTCTCCAATCAAATTACCATGACGCCATGCCTTCATGCCATTGATAGGCTTGTCGAATTCTGCGTGGAAGTAGACATGGGCAGGCTTGGGCCGACGGCGGGTAGGGGCCATAACGGCATAACCGCTGATTTCCTTGTGGTTGATTTGTTTAACGGATGCACTCTGTGTATCGCATGGCCCCAGGAAAGTATCAAAATTGAACAGGATATGACTTTGCGCGGCTTCCGGAAAGGTATAGCGATGAAAACCTACCCGCGTCGTCGAGGTAAGTTCGACATTGATGTCGTAATCCAAGAGTCTAATTTGATGGTAGCCCGCTTTGACGGTTTCATCGTGGTGGGAGTAACGGGAAGCATAGGCATCAACGCCTTTATGCCCGTTGAACTGACCAGTAAGTGGATATACCGGGATTCCCGACAGTTGCCAGGCATGGATATGGCTGATGGCACGAATACGGTCCTCATTGTAACGGTAGCCGGAATTCCAGGCACCGTTAATAATCATGTCGGGACTGAGGTTTACCATCCCGAAGGGTCTTGTCGCCGAATTGAAGAAAAACCACCGGGAATTTGCCGAATCTACCAGAGGCTCGACCATGTCAACCGGATCGGGTGCATGATTATTTCCGAAAGTCTTCGATGGAATTAATCCAACACTGTATGGAATTAAGCCAATCAATAAAATATTGGATATGTAGTTAAAACAGATCATTATATCTATTTCCGACTTATTTTAATTTTGTTATGGTCAATTATGTTTTCTATTGCTCCTGATAGTTTGATGGCTTCTTCCATTGCGTAGTGAATCTGGTTATGGGCTATGAAGTTGCCGCGTGGTGGGTCATCCTGTATGTGGCCTGTATTCCACTTTAGCCTGTTTTTATGATCTGAATAGTCCGTGCCTTTACCGTTTCCGAGGAATACACCATGCTTGCCCGGTTTAAGGACCGTATTCCCGTAAATAACACAGTCTGTCGTGGTAATACGGTTTGTCTTGGCCTCGATTCCGGAACCCAAACCATAATTCAGGGTGATACCGTTTAAACTGGGATTCTTTATCGTGTTGTGCTGGATGATATGACCCGACCCATACATACGAATACCCGAGCCGTTGCTGTTTTCGAATGTATTGTATTCAACAATACAATGGTGACCGCCGCGAATGACAAATTCCCGGCAATTGTAGAAGCTGTTGTAACGATAGATATTCCTGTTACTCTTGTTGCTAATAGTTTCCGCATCTCCCCGGATATTCTCGAAGCTGTTATGCTCAACAAGCGCACGGAACTCCAGTTGCTCATAAGTGTAGTCTCGACCGCTTTGGGCAATTTGTATCACTTCGGTGCCTTCTCCACCCTTATTAAGATTCAAGTTTTCAAACCGGTTATGGTCAATTTGCGTTCCACGGGGAGATCCTTCTTCACTCACCCGGACAGTGATGGTCTGAACCTCGTCGTTATTCCTGAAAACACAGTGATCAATACGGTTACTTTTGCCTTCCCGCTCAACAGCCAGTAATCGCCAGTGTCTCTCATAGCCTTTAATCTTTTCAAACAGGCAATTCGTTATTCGTATACCATCTGCCGCCCAGATCCTGATCAGTGTATCGCGGAAGCTAATGTTTCGGAAGGTGAAACCGGAAAACACCAGATACTTCCCAGTAAACCTGAACATGCTTTCTTCAATTGTCCCCGTGGCCGTGAACTCAACACCACCCATTGTTTCCGGCTCGATTCGGATAGGATCATTGACACTCCCGACAGCAGAAACGTCTACATGCCAGTCAGTGTACTCACCGTTCATGATACGAATAGTGTCCCCGGGTTGGGAAACCGCTATAGCATCCTTGAATTCGGCTAATGATGATATCGAATATACCGACCCTGCGCAAACCATGATTGGGCATTTACACAACCAGAGTAACCAGATAGCTGACACACATGCTTTTGCTATGGGGCTATTATTCATGTAGTTCAATTATTCGTCCCTAATCCAACAGTTTCTGTTCCAGTTCTTCCAGGCTGATTCCCTTTGTTTCCGGCATGAAAACAAGGGCAAAGACCAGTTGCAGCACCATCATGAAAGCGAAGAAAGCAAAAATCGGTCCCCCGGAAAATGTGTTCAGCACATAAGGCATGATCAGGGTTATTATGGCCGCAAAGACCCAATGCGTCCCTGAACCTAACGATTGTCCCTTGCCGCGGACAGAGTTGGGAAAGATTTCCGAGATAAAAACCCAGATGATTGAACCTTGTCCGACAGCATGGGAGGCTACAAACAGGAACAGGTAAAGCGGTACTCTAAGCCCCGTGAAGTCCTCCTGGAAGAATGTCAACGATAGCATGACAAGCGATGCAATGTAACCAATGGAACCTATAATCAGCAGTATCTTTCGGCCTGACCGGTCAATCAGGTAGATGCCCAGTAATGTGCAGACCAGATTCGTCAGTCCGACACCTGCTGTGGAGAGTAAAGCGGTGGATTCTGCAAATCCCGCTTCGTCAAAGATTCTCGGTGCGTAGTATATGACAAAGTTGATGCCGGATAATTGGTTGAAGGCGGCAATGATAAAGGCAAACAGGATAGGTATTCGGAATCTCCTTACGAACAGGTGCTTCTTTTCACCAAAACGCACCCACGATTCGTGGATCTCCTTGACTATGTGGTTCAGATTTGCGCTTGGGGAGATTCTCGAAAGAATGCTGCGTGCTTGCTCTTCGTCTTTTTTGAAGAGCACCAGCCAACGTGGGCTTTCCGGTATGCCGCGGACAAACAGGAGATAGAGACCCGCGGGAATGGCTTCCACTCCCAGCATCCAGCGCCAGGCTCCCTCTCCAATGGTTCCAATGAAATAGTTGGATACATACGCGACCAGGATTCCGAAAACGATATTGAATTGGTAGAGAATCACCAGGCGGCCACGTTTGTCCTCCGGGGAAATTTCCGAAATGTAGGCCGGAGCGGCAACCGAAGACGCACCCACACCCAGTCCGCCGATAAAGCGGAAAAAGGCAAAGCTGACCGGATCGGGTGCCAGCGCAGAACCCATGGCCGATGCAAAATACAGGATCCCGATCCAGATCAGGGTAACCTTACGTCCATAACGGTCGCAAGGGACACCCCCAAACAAGGCTCCAATCACCGTGCCCCATAGGGCAATCGACATGATAAAAAGGCCGTGATTGAGATCACTCAGGCCCCAGAGTTCCTGGATCGGGCGATCCGCTCCGGATATCACAGCTGTATCAAAACCAAACAGGAAGCCCGAGAGGGCGACGACAAAGGACCAGTGGAAAAACTTTTCTTTCATAACCGCATCCTAGTCACCTTGTTTACAAAAAAACAATCCGAATGCCGCCTGCTTGAGTTTTTCCTGGCTGGCGGCATCCGGACATATTTACAATTGTATCGCCTAAAGTTTTAGAGTGATCCGCGGACCCCCATCACGATCCGGCGCCCATCAGTCTGGAAGCCAGTAGTATACAAGCCCGGTATATTCCCGACATACTCCTCGGTTATTGGGTTATTGGTCAGGTTGTCAGCTTCTATAAACACACGCACGTCCGTCTCTTCGAGCAGTCGATACTGAACCGAAAGATTCAGGCTCTTTTGGAGCCGGTCAAAGGTCAGGTCATCAATTGCAGCAGTCGATGGATTCTTCTGCAGCTTTGATATATAGTTGAATGATACACGTGTATTCAATCGGCCCCTCTCGTAGAAGAACTGAAGGTTTGTGATGTGCTTTGCTTGATTGATTAATGATCCTTCTTCCCTCTGGCCAATCACAACGAAGTTCCCTTGTGCCAGCTCAGTCTCATCAAAGATCGGATCTGTTTGGCTGCCGGTTACGAAGGTATAGTTGGGCACAAAGCTTAGACCTTCAAAGAAACTCAGGAATGAAGGTAGCCAGTCTTCCGCTGCAAAGTAACCGCTGAACTCAACTCCCTGAAGAAATCGTTCAGAGGCATTGGTCCAGAAGTTGGTATCCGATGTAATTGTCTCGAAACCTTGGCTGGGATCCTCTGCGTCTACCAGGACGGAGACTTCACGACTGAACGTGTCTTCCTGTAAAAAGTCGTCCAGATTTTTACGAAAATAGGTTACGGACACCGTGTTCCTTTGCTGTGGCCCAAAGTAATATTCCCAGGCTACATCAAAATTACGCGATGTTTGCTCACGTAACCGTGGATTCCCCAAGTCGAATTCATCGTCCCTGTTGGTCAAATCAATGATTCCGAAATCACTCAGTTGTGCGTTGGCCAAACCGAGGTCGAAAGGTACCAGTTCCCGGTAATCCGGACGTGTCAGCGTATTCGTCCAGGCAAAACGGAAAACGTGCCCCGTATCACCCAGTCGATACGTTAAGACTGCGCTGGGTAGGACGTTGGTGTAGTCATTCCTCCGGTTAATATCGTCTACGATATCACCAAAGTTGAACGACGAAGCATCACCGGTGAAGCCCAGGTCTTCTACACCCCTAGTTACTAGAGTGGACAGTATGTTCCTCTGCTCTTCGGTCAGGTCGGGAATATTGCTCGCGTCTACGACGAAATTCGAAGGCTTCCAGGTCGTATCCAGGTCCGTTCGTTCAATCCGGACACCGGCCACAAGCGTAAAGTCTTCCCAGGTATATGTGCCCTGAATGTACGTCCCGAAGATGTTTTCTTGTAGTTCTGCTGTATCCGCCGCGTCGCGCAGGTCAGAGCGGTTAAATTCCCAATTATCAATATTTGCCGCCGCATCTTCAAAAAAGAAGTCAAAGGCTGGTTGGGTCGGAATGAAATTTCCGAACCTTTCGGCTAACTGCCCACCAAATGCATTGAATGGTCCACCGCTGCCGTCATCGAACATACCGGCAGATACTACTCTACGGTCTCCCGCTTCAGGCCCGATAAATAATTGTGTGGTGACATTATCACGTTGTGCACGACGCCAGCGGGCTCCTGTCTTTAATGTCAGGTTGTCCAACAAATAATGCTCGTAGTCGGCATTGAGAAGCAGGACGTCCTCGTGGACATCTTCAAATTGAAAACGGGGAGAACTGATAGTCATTGTGCGATTAGCATCAGGCAGGACATTGACTCAGTTATTCGCAGGAACATGTCACCCTTCTTCAGATACTTCGAAAACCTCTATTTGGGTCAGGGGGGATGTTCCTTCTACTATCCTG